>JAFSSQ010000088.1 GCA_017450965.1 Clostridia bacterium | reverse complement strand
TAGTCGCGTCGATCATGCGGTTGACGGAGTTGTTTCCGCCTCCGCCGACGCCCACGACTTTGATATTCACGTTGCTGGTCATCTTTTCGTTTTGAAATTCGGGCATTTTCAACCTCCGCTATCTGATCGGTCTTAACGACTTTTTTCGATCATTTTATACTTATGTATATCATACTTGTTTTTTTGAATCTTTGCAAGGGTTTTGCGTAAATTTTTAAAAATTTTCGTTTTTTACACCGGCTTGCCCGGTTTGACGACGACTTCCTTCGGATCCGAGAGATCCAGCGTAGCCGTTTTTTCCTTTTGGACTCGCTCGTTTTCCAGCATGGCAAACCCGATCCGCAGCTTCAGCTCGATCTCGCTGTTGCCGCCCGTTACCAGTTTGTAATCCGGGCCGACGAAGAAGCAGCAGTCCCGCTCGCTCTCCGCGCGGATCTCGGTGATCAGCCCGAAATGCTCCTCCGCGGCGCAGGCCTTGAGAAAAACGGAAACGTACTCCCCCGTCCCCTCGTAAAACGCCAGCACTTCTCCGGCGTCCGCGCGTTTTACCTTCGGGAGCGCGCAGAAAACGGCGTCGTAGGTATCGCCGCCCGCCTCCGCCACGCCGGTTACCCGCAAATCAGCCGTAAAAAAGACGGTGCTTGTCCCGACGGTCGTGTAAAAGGCGGGAGACTGCTCCTCCACGGTGATCACGACGGTATCAAAGAGGCGCAGGGAGACCTCCGCCTTTTTGACGACCGAACAGCGGTGCAGGATATTCTCTACGACCGCAGAACGGTTGACAGCGAACAAAAAGTCTCCTTTTTTGATCCCGGAGTTCTCGACAAGCGCCGCGTCCCCGTAGATCTCGTTGCCCTCGACGCGGACGGTGCGGACGCGGCAGACGAGAGCGCACAGGACGGCGGCGGCGATGAAAACGATCGCCAGCGCAAGGATCACCGCGACGGCGCCGCGGCGTCTGCTTTTTTTGCGCGCGTTCACTTTCCGCCCTTTCCGATCATGGCGATCATTTCTTCATAGACGCGTTTGTTGGAATCCGGCACCGCGAAGGACCGGATGGTCCGCTCGATCCCCGCGCGTTTCTCGGGGTGCATGATCAGATCGGCGAGGGTGTCGCAGAGCAGTTCTCCCGTCAGATTTTTTTCCTCGATCATCACGGCGGCGCCTGCGTCGGCAAGGAGTTTTGCGTTTTTGACCTGCTGATTGTCGGTCACGTTTGGCGAAGGGATCAGGATCGCGCACTTGCCGAGCAACGCGAGCTCGGAGAGCGTGATGGCGCCGCTGCGACAGACCACGATGTCCGCCGCCGCCATCCGGACCGGCATATCGTATACGTAGGAAAGGATCTCCAGGCGGGGACCGGAGGTCAGCCCCATCTCGGCAAAGAGCGTACGGAACTTGACGAAGTTGCGTTCTCCCGTCGCGTGACAGAAGACCGCGTCCTGAAGACGGGTATCGTTTTCAGAGAAGACCTCCAGCATCGCGGCGTTGACGCGGTCCGCTCCGAGGCTTCCGCCGTAGGAAAGGACGTAGGCGCTGCGATCCTCGGGGAGACCGAGCTCCCCGACGCTCGCCCCGCGATCCGAGACGGAGAAGCTGCGGCGCAGCGGGCACCCGACGTGAACGTGTTTTTCCGGGTATTTGAGCTGCGCGGACGTTTTTTTGAAGTTGATAAAGACCTTGTCCACGTGCTTCTCAAGACGTTTGACCGTCATACCGGGGACGGCGTTTGCCTCGTGCACGGCGGAGGGGACCCCCTTGCGCGCCGCGGCGACGAGCACGGGCCAGCACGCGTATCCGCCGGTCCCGACCACGATGTCCGGCCGGAAATCGTCGATGATCTTTTCCGCCCGCTTCGGCGAGGTTGCGGCAAGCCAGAACGCCTTGATATTCTTTGGCGAAAGGCTTCGGCTGATCCCCCGGACGTCCACGTGATACATCCGGTAGCCCTCGCGCGCGACCAGTTCGTTTTCCATTCCTTTCGGCGTGCCGACGTACGCAATCTCCGCGTCCGGATCGTTCTGGCGGATCGTGTCCGCGATCGCCAGCGCGGGATTGATGTGGCCGGCCGTACCGCCGCCTGTCAGTAAAACTCTCATCTTTTTTCCCTTTATTTTCTGATATACGAATAACGCGATATCGAGAGCATGACCCCCATTTCCGCCGCGAGAACGAGAAGGGAGGATCCCCCGTAGCTGAAAAACGGAAGCGAGATCCCGGTGTTGGGGATCAGATTGGTAACCACCGCGATATTAAGGAGCACCTGGATCGCGATGTGGGCGCTGATACCGAACGCCACGGCGGAAGAGAAGGTGTCCGGCGCTTTTTTGGCAATATAAAACCCGCGCGCGACCAAAGCGGCGAAAAGCGCGACCACGGTGACGGCGCCGATGAAACCGAGTTCCTCGCAGACGATGGTGAAAACGAAGTCGTTCTGCGGCATGGAAACGTAGCTGTATTTGAGACGGCTGTTGCCGAGCCCGAGCCCAAACAATCCTCCCGAGCCGATGGCAAATCCGCCCTGGATCGTCTGCCAGCCGCCCTCCAGCTTATAGTCCTCCGGGTGCAGCCAGACGTTGACGCGCTGCGTGGCGTAGGAGAAATTGGCGATCAGAAGCGCCACGCCCGCTACGCCGGCGCCCGCGACCGTGGCAAGGCAGGAAAGCCGCGTTCCCGCGTAATACATCACGATCATGGCAAGCGAGGTGATGATGACGAGACCGGAAATATGCTTTTCCGCCGCGACGAGAACGTCGATCACGCCGAGCAGGCAGAGCTGCGGTCCGATCCCGCGCCACATATAGGTAACGAAGACGCGGGGCGCCGCGACGAAAACGTTGTAGAGAGAGGAGCCGAGAGCGGGCAAGAGTCCCGCGCGGCGGGGACGGCGGTAGCGCCGCTCGACGGGCGAGCGGTCAAGCACCCGGTCCCGGTGGTCGCTGGAGTAGCGGGCAAGCGCAAAGACGAGCGTGACCTTGGCGATCTCCGACGGCTGGACGGAAATGGGACCGACGCTGAACCAGCGCTGCGCTCCCCCCGAAGCAAAGCCGATCACGAGAACGAGCGCGAGCATACCGACCGTAAAGAGGTAGGCAAGGTAAGCGAACCGATAAAAGATCCGGTACGGAAAAGCAGCGACGACCGGCATTACGATCATCGCGAGTCCGACGAAGAGAAACTGCTTTTTCGCAAAGTAAAAGCTGTCCCCGAACCGGGTCTGCGCGTCCGCGTAACTGGCGGAAAAAACCATGATCCCGCCGAAGAGGAGCAAAACGAGGACGAGGATGAAGTAGACGGGGTCGATCCCCCTCCTGGCGAGCAGGACTTCCCTGCCCTCCCCCTCCACGCGCCGCTCGGGGTCGCGGACGGCGCCGGTCTCCCGGTTGATGGCGACGAGATCGCTCTCTTTCGTTTCGCGGGCGGGCAGATTGCTGACCGATATGGCGTTTTCAGACGGCGTGCGCCGCTTTTTCTTGCGACCGAGCATAGTCCCTCCGAACGGTTAAAACGCGAAATAGGAAAGAATACAGGCGAGAAGCGTGACAAAGGAAAAAACGTAACCGATCTTCAGCTCTCCCCATCCGCCCATCTCAAAATGGTGATGGATCGGAGACATCCGGAAAATGCGTTTTTTGGTCAGCTTGTAGCAGCCGACCTGCAAAATGACCGAAAAACTCTCGCAGATAAAGACGATCCCGTAGAGAAGGATCAGAAAAGGCTGCCCCGTCATAAAGGCGGCTCCGGCGAACAATCCGCCGAAGAAGAGCGAGCCGGTATCCCCCATGAAAACGCGGGCGGGATGGTAGTTATAGACGAGAAATCCGAGCGCCCCGCCGAGCGCGCCGGAGGCGAGAATGACGAGCGGCAGGTTTTCGATCCGATAGCCGACCACGATAAGGAAAGCCGCCACGACGAGCGAGATCATCGAGAGCAGCCCGTCGATCCCGTCGGTCAGATTGACGGAATTGACGATCCCCGTGATCAGGATGAGCGCGAGGAAGAAATAGAAGAACCCGAGATCAAGGGTCAGCTCGGTAAACGGGATCCGCAGGATCCCGTCGATCAGTCCCGCCGCTTTCATACCGGCGAGATAGAGGGAGGCACAGATCAGCTGCAGAACGTATTTCTGCGGCGCCGTCAGACCTTCGTTCTCTTTTTTGCGGAGCTTCTGCCTATCGTCGATCATGCCGACGGCGCCGTTGGAGGCGGCGAGAAAGAGCGTCAGCACGCCGGAAAGAAGGAGTTTTTTATCCTCAAATCCGGTCAGAGCCAGAACGGCGAAGGCGGCGGCGGAGAGCACGGTCACGACGCAGTAGAAGGAGAGCCCCCCCATCGTGGGCGTCCCTTCCTTCGATTTGTGCCATCTCGGTCCGATCTCGAGGATCTTCTGCCCCATTTTTTTGCTTTTGAGGACGGGGATCAGCCGGCGGGTGAAAACCGCCGTCAAGAGAAAGGAGAGAAACGCCGTGGCCCCGAAATAAAGAGTGAAGTCTTTCATTGCTTTCTTCTTTTCCGTCTTTTATTTTTCCGGGAAATCCGGATGCTCGGTCAGATAACGAATGATTTTTTCCGCAGCGACGGCGCGGCTCGCCTTGACAAGGAGGCAATCCCCCTTTTTCAGATGCTCGGAAAGGTTTCTCGCGCAGATTTCCGGCGCCGCGATATTCAGCTCCGAGATCACGCGCTCCGCGGGCATCCCCGCCGCTTTGGCGGCCTCCGCCGTGCAGACGGACGCGATGCCGAAGGTAACGAGCAGATCGAGCCCGAGCGAGGCGACGTACGCCCCGAGCTGTTCGTGCTGCGGTCTCGTTTCGCTCCCCAGCTCCTTCATATCGCCGAGGAGGGCGATCTTGCGGGCGTTTTTCTCCGCGGCAAGCTCGCACAGAACGCCGAGGGACGCCCGCATCGACTCCGGACTGGCGTTGTAGCTCGCGTCGATCACGGTAACGCCGCCGACGTCGCTGATGCTCTGGCGCATCGCCGCGTTCCGGAAGGCAAGCAGACCTTCCCGAAGCTCCTTTTCCGTCAGCCCGAACCGGTCGGCGATCGCCGCCGCGAACAGGGCGCCGTAGACGTGATGCAGCCCGAGCGCGGGCACGACGACGTCCGCGATCCGCTCTCCGTGGCAAATGAGATCAAAGGTGGTTTTCATATCGCTGTACCGGATGTTTTCCGCGCGATACTCGCCGTCTGTCGCGTAGACGGAAACGAAGGCGACCCGGTGTTTGCCGTCCGCGAGGGGGCGGAGCAGCGGCTCGTCCCCGCAGAGGACGAGCATCCCGTCCTCGCGCAGACCGAGCGCGATCTCGGATTTGGCTTTTGCGATATTCTCGCGCGAGCCGAGATATTCGATATGGGAGGTGCCGACGTTGGTGATGATCCCGTAATCCGGCTCCGCAATCTTCGAGAGCTTTTCGATCTCGCCGAAGTTGCTCATCCCCATCTCGAGAACGGCGACCTCCGTCTCGGGGCCGAAGCCGAGGACGGTCATCGAAAGTCCGATATCGGTATTGAGATTGCCCTGCGTTTTGCCGACGCGAAAACGCTGTGCGAGGACGGCGGAGATCATTTCCTTCGTCGTGGTCTTGCCGACGCTCCCCGTCACGGCGACCGTGCGGATGCGGCGGCGTTTTTTATACTCGGTGGCAAAGCGGGCAAGAGCGCCGCAGGGGTCCGGCGCCTGCAGAAAGGCGAAGCTTTTCCCCAGCTCCTCCGCTTTGTCGGGACGGCGGGCTGCGATCACGCAGCGCGCGCCCGAGAGGACGGCGGAAGCGGCGAAGTCCGCTCCGTCATACTTTTCCCCCGGGATCGCCACGAAGATCTCCCCTTCGCCCACGGTGCGGGAATCGGTATCGATCCCCGTCAGCTCGATCTCTCTATCGGTTCCGTAATACTCCGGCTCGGCGCCGATCATAGCGGCCAGCTCGGAGACGCGGATACTTCCCATTCCCAGTTTAATGCCCATTTTTACCTTCGTTTCTTCCCTTCGTATTTTTCCTTTGCCGCGGACAGCACGATCTCCTTTTCGGAGAAGGGGTGCTTTCCCTCGGCGTTGATTTCGTAAGTTTCGTGTCCTTTGCCGGCCAGGAGGATCACGTCGCCCTCCCGGGCGTCGAGCACCGCCTGCCGGATCGCGTTTTTCCGATCGGGGATCACGCGATAATTGTCATATTCCTTCACGCCGGCGAGAATATTCCGGAAGATCTTTTCCGGATCCTCGCCGCGCGAATTGTCCTGTGTGATATAAACGTAGTCGGAAAGCTCGCACGCCGTTTTTCCCATCGGGGCGCGTTTGCTTTCGTCCCGCTCTCCGCCGCAGCCAAAGAGGGTAACCACTCTCTGTCCCGCCGCCCGCAGCGGAGCGAGGGAGGAGAGAAGACTGCGGAGCGCCGCCTCTGTGTGCGCAAAATCCAGATAGACGGCAAAGTCGCTTTTGGTGCGGTCGAGCGGGACCGCTTCCATCCGCCCGGGGATCGAGGAAATCGAGCGGACCGTCTCCGCGATGATCAGCGGGTGGATCCCCTCGGTGAGGGCAAGCGCCGCCGCCGCGAGGGAGTTGTAGACCGTGAAAAGACCCGGGAGAGGAGAGGCGACGGTGAAGATCGCGTCCTCCGAGGAAAGGAGGTAGCGCACGCCGCCGAGCGGGCGGACCGCCGGATCCTTTGCCTGATAGTAAGCGTCCGAGAGCCCGAAGGAGCGCGCGCCCGGGGTGCGGGAAAAGGCCGTTTGCCACGTCGGGTCGTCCCCGTTATATAAGACGGTATCGCAGAGCGGGGCAAGCTTCCGCTTGGCGCTCAGATACCCTTCCATCGTTTTGTGAAAATCGAGATGCTCGGGGGAAAAGTTGGTGTAGATCCCGCAGGAAAACCGCAGGGGCGCCAGCTTATCCAGCTCCAGCGAGTGGGAGGACGCCTCCATCACCACGTCGGTGATCCCGGCGTCCGAAAGACGCGCGAGCAGGGGGTAAAGGATCTCCGGATCCGGGGTCGTCATCTGCGAGATCCCGCTCTCCTCGTCGGGGAACGGAAACACCTTGCCCTCCGCGCGGGCGCCCGTCGTTCCGATCACGGCGGTCCTCCGTCCCGCCGCCGAGAGGACGCTCTCCGCGAGGAAGGAGGTCGAGGTCTTGCCGTTGGTGCCCGTGATCGCAAAGAGGCGCATCGCCCGTTGCGGATTTCCCGCAAAGGCGGCCGAAAAGCAGGCGAACGCCGCGCGCACACGGTCGGTAAGAAGCAGGGGAAGCGAGCTTCTCACGCCGGGATCGTCCGTGAGGATCGCGGCGGCACCTTTTGCCTCCGCTTCGCGGATATAGCGGCGGCCGTCGTGGCTGCCGCCCGATATGGCGGCAAAGATCTCGCCCGGGCGGACCGTCCGGGAGTCCCGGGAGACGCCGGTCAGCTCTCCCGCGGCGGCAAGATCGCCCCGTACCGCGCCCTCGCAGCCGGAGAGCCGGATCAGTTCTTTTGCTTTCAAAAAAGCCTCCGTATACCGTTCGATATACGTCCCGCTTTTTTTCAGTCCGTGTTGCCGAGGTGGCGCATGGTGATCGTAACGACCGTGCCCTTGGTCACGACCTCTCCCGCGGCGGGAGACTGCCCGATCACGACCGCGCCGGTCGTGCCGGTATCGGTCGCGCCGATCACGTGGACGCTGAGGCCCGCGTTGACGAGCGTCTGGGAAGCGGCCGCCGCCGTCTGCCCGGAAACGTCCGGGATCGTAACGGTGTTTTTCGCGATCTCGTTTCCCGTATACAGAACGACGCGGGCGGATCCTTTCGTCACGTACACGCCGCTGGAGGGGACCTGACTCGTTACGGTGTCGCCGGAACCGATCACGTCGACGGTGAGCCCCGCGGTTCTTCCCTTCTCCTTCGCTTCGCTGACCGAGAGGCCGACGTAGCTGCCGACGTTCATTTCCAGCGTAGCGAGTTCCTCCGGCGTATAGGAGGGCTCAAAGCCGAGATAGGGGAGAACTTCCGAGAGCAGCTGCGCCACGTAGGGCGCCGCCACGTTGCTGCCGTAAGTATTGGAGCAGGTCGGTTCGTCCACGATGATGAGGACGGCGATCTCCGGGTCGTTTGCGGGCGCGTAGGCGACCGTGGATCCGACGCGCAGATAGGACTGGCCGTTTTCATCGAGAACGTCAAACTTTTCCGAGGTGCCGGTCTTGGCGGAAACGCGGTACCCCTTGACGTAGGCGTTGGGGTTGCCGCCCTGCACGAAGACGCTTTCCTCGAGGATGTCGTTGATCTGGCGGGAGACGCTTTCACTGATGACCTGGCGCTTCACCTCCGGCTCGCAGCTGTAAACGGTCTTGCCGTTTTCGTCGACGAGAGCGGAGATCAGATGCGGGGTGATCAGGCTGCCGCCGTTCGCCACGCAGGAGATCGCGGTGATCTGCTGGATCATCGAGGTCTTGAAACGCTGTCCGAAGGAGGCGACGGCAAGCTCGACGGGGCCGAAGCCCTCTTTGCTGTGGAAATAGGTCAGCGCCTCGCCGGGGAGGTCGACGCCGGATTTGGCAAAAAATCCGAACGCGCCGAAATAATCGTAAAACCGGTCGGCGCCGATGCGCTCGGCGGTCTGCATCAGCGTGGGGTTGCAGGACTTTTGCAGTCCGGTGCGGAAGGTCACGTCGCCGTGCCCCCAAAGCAGGTGGCAATGGATCGGCGTCTTAAAGCCGGCGACGAGGTAAGAGCCGCCGCAGTAGAAGTGGTCGGTCTCTTTGACGGCGCCGCTTTCCAGCGCCATCGCCGCCGTGATGACCTTGAAGGTGGAGCCGGGTTCGTATAGTTCGGAGACCGTTTTGTTGCTCCACATCTCCAGAAGAAAATCTTTTTTGAGTTCGCTGTATTCGGCCGTCCCCTCCTCTTTGCCGGAGGCGTCGAGCCGCTCTTGATACCACGCGTTCAGCGTGTAAGGATCGTTCGGATCGAAGCCGGGCGCCACGGCCATCCCGAGGATCGCGCCCGTCTTCACGTTCATGACGATCCCCGCCGCGCGCGCGTTGGGGGCGGAGTACTCAAAGGTCAGCTCAAGCTGCCGCTCAAGCGACTTCTGGATGACGGGGTCGATGGTCGTTACGACGGAAAGTCCGTTTTCCGCCTCGAAGTAGGTCTCGTAGTCGTAGGGCATATCGTTGCCGTAGCCGTCGCGCGCCGTGATATAGCGCCCCGGCGTGCCGGTCAGCTCTTCGTCGTAGGAGTACTCGAGACCGTAAAGTCCGTTGCCGTCCGTGCCGGTAAACCCGAGTACGGCGCTTGCCACGCTTCCGTGCGGGTAATACCGCACCGAAAGCGCCTGGACGTGCACCTGATTTGTCAGTCCGTTCTCTTCCACGAAGTCAAGGACCTTGTTCTTCGTTTTTTCATCCACCTGCGCCTTGATCGTTTCGTCGAGGCGGTTCTTTTTTTGCGTCTTCTTTTTGATCGTCTCGTAATCGACGCCGAGGATGTCGGAAAGTCCGCGGGAGATCACCTCGGACTGGTCAAGTCCCGCCTCCGTTTCGCTGACCGTCATCTCCCCGCGGAAGCGGGCGAAGACGCGCGCAGCGCTTGTTTTCGCCTCCGCCGTTTTGATGTCGCGCGGAGAGATAAAGACGCGCCACGCGGTCACGTTGGTGGCGAGGACCTCCATATTGGCGCCGTAAATGTTCCCGCGCGCCGCCTTTTCCGTGCTCTCCACCGTTACCTGGTCGATCACCTTTTCCTGGTAATAGTCGTAGCACGCGACCTGCATATAAAACAGCTTGCCGACGATGGCCGAAAACGCGAGGAAAAGGACGAGATAGACAGGCAGCTTCCGCCTGGAAAAGACGTAGAGAAGCGATTTTCCCGCCATTTCGACCACCCCCTTCTAACCGCCTTTTGCCCATGCCGAAAAACAGGCACGGGCAAAAGAAAACGTCGTTAAATTATATTCCCGCTCAACCGAAATATGCGAGCAGCTCTAAGATCCGGTCGCGGAACGCGCTGAGAAGTCCGGGAGACGCGGCGCTTTCCTCCCCGCCCTCGTGGACGATCACGTCGCTCTGCGCGGCAAGAACGAGATAATCGCTTGCGGCTTTGTCCTTGCGGATCATGCCGAGATCGTTCATCGCGTAGTCCTCGAGTTCGTCGAGATTGTATTTTGCCTCGATGCTGCTTTGCAGATCGGAGATCTCCGCGCTCTGCACCGTCACGCTCCCGCGCAGAGAGTTGAGCTCTCTCGCGGCGCCGGAAAGCTGCACGGAGGTGTAAACGAGAAACGCAAGCACGCAGGCAAACGCGATCGTAAGAAGGAAGGAAGCGGCGGGAAAACGGTTGCCTCCGACGCGGATGGCTCCCTTCTGCTTTTTGTACGCGCCCGTTTTGGCGTAGACCTCCGCCGCCGTGCGCAGGGGGCTGCGGCGCTTCAGCTCCTCCACGCGGCGGAGCATGTCGGCGTCGGACAGCTTTTTTTCATTGGCGAAACGGATATAGGCGCGATACCGCTCGGCGGCGCGCTGGGCGGCGTTGGACGTCTCCGGCGCAGCGGCTCTGCGTTCTGCAAGTCCTAACATAACGGGTTCCTCTCTTTACAGTTTCTCCGCCGCGCGGAGCTTGGCGCTCCGGGCGCGCGGATTTTCTTCGATCTCTTTCCCCGAGGGGAGGATCGGCTTTTTGTTCAGAAGTTTGATCTGCGGGCGCCTCCCGCAGACGCAGACGGGAAAATCGGGCGGGCACACGCAGCCGGACGCGAGATCGGCAAAGGCGTCCTTGACCGCGCGGTCCTCGAGAGAATGAAAGGTGATCACCGAGATCCTGCCGCCCGGCGCGAGAAGTCCCACGATCGACCGGATCGACGGCTCGAGGATGCGGATCTCGGAATTGACTTCGATCCGGATCGCCTGAAAGGTCCGCTTGGCGGGGTGGTGTCCTCCCGCTCTCGCCGCGGCGGGAATGGCGTTTTTGACAAGATCGGCGAGCTGCGCGGTACCGGTGATCTCCGCCTTTTCGCGCTGTGCGACGATCGCGGAGGCGATGCGCCGCGCAAACCGTTCCTCTCCCCACCGGAAGATGAGATCGGCGAGCTCTTCCTCGGAATAGGTGTTGACGATCTCCCGGGCGGTCAGCACGGTATGATCGCGGTCCATCCGCATATCCAGAGGCGCGTCCGCCATGTAGGAAAAGCCGCGTTCGGCCGAGTCGAGCTGATAAGAAGAAACGCCGAGATCCGCCGTGGCGCCGTCGAGCGTCCGGACGCCGAGATCCGCGAGCACGTCGGCGGCGTCCGCGAAGTTGGCGCGCACGACTTTGCATCTCTCCCCGTACGGGGCGAGCCGCTTGCCGGCGGCGCGGACCGCGTCCGCGTCCTGATCGAGGGAGATCAGCCGGCCCGTCGTCAGGCGGCGCGCGATCTCCTCGCTGTGTCCTCCTCCGCCCGCGGTGCAGTCGAGATAAACGCCGTCCGGCTTGACCGCCAGCGCGTCCACCGCTTCACGCAGCAGAACGGAAACGTGGACAAATCCGTTTTCCATCAAAGACCGAGCTCCTGCATCAGCTGCTCGAGCTTGCCGACGTCTCTCTTCGCCTCCTGCTCGCTCCAGAGCTGTTCGGACCAGACCTGCGCGTGATCGCCGACGCCGAGGATCACGACGTTTTTGTCGATCTGCGCGTATTCCTTCAGATCCGGGGGGATGATGATCCTTCCCTGCCCGTCCGGCTCCGCCACAAGCGTGGCCGGGAAGATGAAACGTTTGAGTTCCACGACCTGGGAGTTGGGAAGCGCGTTGATCTTCGCCGCGTATTCTTCCCACTTCTCCTTGGTGTAGAGAGCGAGGCACCGCTCCAGTTTGCGGGTAACGACAAAAGAGTCGCCGAGAATCTCACGAAACTTGGCGGGAATGAAGATTCTGTTTTTTGCGTCGAGGGAATAGCGGTATTCCCTGCAAAAAATGTTCAGTTCCATTCTACCAATTACCCATTTTCAGACATTTTCATGGAGAACCTATCCACATCTCCCCACTTGGTTATATTATAAAGCCTTCTTTTTCGTTTTGCAAGAGTTTTTGAAAGATTTCTCGCCGGAGAAAGAAAAAAATGCCCGGCTTTTTTGGGCAGTTTTCATAAAAAAAGAGCCGATCCTGCGATCGGCTCACCCACCAAAGGGCGTTTTTCTATCTGAAAGGACAAAGAGGTGTCAGTTTTTCCCGCTTTTGCGGGAAGAAAGCAGCTCCAGAGCGGCGCGGGCGGGGACTTCTCCCATCCAGGCGGCCGGAAGTTCCCCTTTCCGGAGCGCTTCCCGCGCCAGAGTGGAGCTGCAGCCCTTCAGCGCGTCGGGACAGGGGATCAAAACGGTCAAAGCGCCGGGAAACCGTCGATAGTTCTCCTCCGCCATCCGTTGTTCGTAACCGAGATCTTCTTTCCCGCGCACGCCGCGCAAAATGACGTCCACGCCGTTTGCCGCGCAGAAGTCCGCCAGCACGCCGGGATAGGAGCGGACCGCGGAAACGGGCAGACCGCCGCACGTCAGGGCGAGGAGGGCGACCCGCTCCTCCTCCGTGAAAAGATAGCGTTTTTTCTCGTTGACAAAGGCGCAGACGATCACCCGCTCAAAACTCGCGCACGCCTGCTCGATAAGAAACCGGTGCCCCAAAGTCGGCGGGTCGAAGCTGCCCGAAACCAGCGCGGTCATGGCGAGCTTCCGTTTCATTCGGTTTCCTCCGTTTTTTTCTCCAGGAGGTAGAGCTTGATCCTGCCGTAGGAAGAATAGCGGCGCAGCGTGAGCGTTTCCAGAAGGTCGGGCCGGTCGGCGAACAGATCCTCCCGGTCGCTCTCGCAGAAGACGAGCGCCCCCGGCGCGAGAAGGTCGGAAAGAAGGAGCCGCTCGAGCGTGGGACAGACGAGGCCGCTCGCGTAGGGCGGGTCGATCATCACGATATGGTACTTTTCTCCTCCCGCGCACTTGCGGACGTAATTGCAGGCGTCCGACGCGATCACGCGCGTCCGGTCCTTCAGCTTGGTCTTTTCGGCGTTCTTTTTGATGATCTCGACCGCCTCCGGGTTCGAATCCACGAACATACAGAAAGCGGCGCCGCGGCTGAGCGCCTCCAGCCCGAGCTGGCCGGAGCCGGCGTACAGGTCGAGCACGCGCTTCTCCTCGATCTCAAACTGGATCATGGAGAAAAGAGCTTCCTTTGCCCTCTCCCCCGTCGGTCTTGTCGCTTCTCCCTCCAGGGTAAGCAGTTTTGTTCCTCTGGCGCTTCCCGTGATGATCCTCATAGCGCAAATCCTTTCTCTTTACCGTTCTTTGTCGTCTTCGGGATGAAAATACGCGTACACGGCGCTGGCGGCGCCGACGCCGATCCCGCTTTCTTCCAGTTCCGTCCGGTCGGCGCGCCGCACGCCTTCCAGCCCGCCGAAATAGGCGAGGAGGCGTTTGGCTTTTACCCTCCCCACCCCCTCGATCTTCTCGAGAGAGGAGCGGCGCAAGGTTTTGCGCTTGCCGGACTCGGTGCGGGAATAGGCGAAGCGGTGGACCTCCTCCTGGATCCCGTAGATCAGGCGGTAGACCTCCGTCTCCCGGGCGATCCCGATCTCGCCCGTCCCGTCGGTCAGCGCGCGGGTGCGGTGCCGGTCGTCCTTGACCATGCCGAAGATCGGAAGGGAGACGCCCGCTTCCGCCGCCGCGGCCTTTGCCACCGCAACGTGCCGTTCTCCGCCGTCGATCAGCATCACGTCGGGCAGTGGGGGCATCGTCTCCTCCCCCTCCCGCGCGTTATGCGAGAGGCGGCGGAAGACCGCTTCCCGCATACAGGCGAAGTCGTCCTGTTTTCCGTCTTCCATGCGGAATACGCGATAGTCCTTTTTTTGAAACGCCCCGTTCTCCGATACGATCATCGCGGCGCGGATCTGCTCGCTGCCGTAGTTGGAAACGTCGTAGGCCTCCAGACGGCGCGGGACCGTCTCCAGCCCGAGCAAAGCGCCGAGGCGGACGAGGGAAAAGAGCGTGTTTTCCTCCCTCTTTTCGGTCACGCGGAGCTTTTCCGCGGCGTTCTGTTTTGCCATCAGGCAGAGGGCGCGTTTTTCTCCTCGCACGGGGACCGACACGTTCACCTTATGCCCGGCGATGCGGCTGAGAACCGTCTCCAGCGCGCTGACGTCGTTTCCGTTATCCGGATGGATGCTCTCAAGGAGCAAGAGCGGCGGCAGCGCCTCCCGCGAGGAGTAGTAGCCGGACGCAAAGGAGGTCAGATCCTCAAAACCGACCGCCTCGTCCCCGCGCAGCACGAAGTCCTCCTTGGAGAGCAGTACGCCGCCCCGGACGGAGAAGACGGTGATCACGGCGGAAGCGTCCCCTGTCTCGGAGGCGATCACGTCGAGATCGGTATCCGGCGAGCCGAGGACCTTCTGGCGCTGACGGAGCGCGTCGAACGCTTTGATGCTGTCCCGGAAGAGGGCGGCCGCCTCGTAGCGTTCCTCCTCCGCCGCCGTCTGCATCCGCTCGGTCAGCGACCGGCGGACCTGCGCCGTGTTCCCGGAGAGAAAGGAGATCGCGTCCTCCACCGTCTTCCGGTATTCCTCCGGCGTCAGTTCTCCCGTGCAGGGCGCAACGCAGCGATGCATCTCCCGGTAAATGCAGGGGCGCTTGCTGCCGATGTCCCGTGGGAAGACGAGCTTGCAGTTCGGCATCCCGATCACGCGGCAGACCGTTCCGATCAGGCTTTTGGCCGCCGTCTGGTCGGGAAAAGGGCCGAAATAGCGCGCCCCGTCCGCTTCCCGCTTGCGGGTGTAGACGATGCGGGGGTACGCCTCGCCGACCGTTATTTTAATATAAGGATAAGCTTTTGCATCCTTGAGCTTGATATTGAAGCGCGGAAGGTAGAGCTTGATCAGTTCGTTTTCCAGCGTCAGGGCTTCCGCCTCGTTTGAAACGCAGATCGTCTCAAAATCCCGCACCGCCGCCACCATCCTGGCGGTCTTGACGCTCTTTTCTCCGTTTTGAAAATACTGGGAGACGCGGTCGTGGAGCTTGCGGGATTTGCCGACGTAGATGACCTTTCCCTCCGCGTCCTTCATCAGATAGACGCCGGGGAGGGGGGCCAGCTCGCTTGCTTTTGCCAGCAGGGTTTCTCTTATCTTCATGTCCGCCATACGATAAGTTTTGAGCGACCGGCGCGGGCCGAGGCACGCACTGATCGCTCAAAGTCTCTTTTCTTCTTTTTTACTCGGCAAAGCCCGTTTCGATCAAAGCGGCCAGTCCGTCGATCGCCGCCTCTTCGTCGACGCCGTCCGCGATCAGGTTGATGGCCATACCCTTTTCGATCCCGAGGGAGAGGACGCCGAGCAGGCTCTTGGCGTTGACGCGGCGCTCGTCCTTATCCACCCAGATGGAGCTTTTGTAGGAGTTGGCTTTTTGAATAAAAAAGGTAGCCGGTCTTGCGTGCAGACCGTAGTTGTTATTAACCGTTACCGTGCGCGAAATCATGGTGCATCTCTCCCATCAAGGAAAAAATTGAAGACTGCTCTTCTAATATCCCCTATTGTATCAAAGTTTTTTTACAAAATCAATAGTTTTTTTGAATTTCTCCGCGGGAAGGAAAAAACAGGCGGTCAAGGGGACGCGCTTACGGCGTCGCCTCGATCACGTCGGTGATGAGAACCGTCGCCGTCAGCTCCCTTGTTTTGAGAAGGAGCGTCTGCCCCGGGGCGACGCAGGTCTTGCCGTTTACGAGATACCCGTACTCGGAAAAAACGCCGCGGCAGTTGAGGACGCCGTTGATATCGACGTTCGTCCCCGTAGTATACATTTCCGCGATCTCCCCCGTCCTCGTCGTCACGTAGTACTTCGCCGGGCCGACGGAAAACTCGTCGCGCCCCGCGACCGTGCCGAGCAGCACGCCGTCGCCGTTATACGCGGCAGAGCCTTCCGCAAATCCGTCGTAGGCGGAGGGGGAAACGTCGGAAAGCGAAAAGTAGAGTTTCGCGTCGGTGAGATCGCTTTGGGAGATCGGGGTCTTGCCCTCGTAATAGCGGAGATAGACGCCGACGCCGCAGAAGAGAAGCGCCGCGATGAGGATCCAGTCAACGATATTCAGTCTGCGCCGTTTTCTGCGGACGGTCTTTTCTTCTTTTCCCATCAGTCGGTCCCTCCGTTTTCTTCCGATGCCACGACCTCAACGACCGTTCCCCGCCCCCAGAAATCCCGGAACTGGAGCTCCAGCTCCTCGCCGAAGGAGATGCGGCAGCCGTCCACGTAATACCCGTCCGCCTTTTCCGTCGCACGGGCGGAAAGCGGGATCGTAACGGTCACGTACCCCGGTTTTTCCGAGAGGAGAAACGCGCCCGTTTTGGCGGGATCGGAGATCAGAACGCCGTTTTCGTCGTATTCTCCGCTGATATAGACTTCCTCTTTATAGGGCTCGACGACGATCCCCTCTTCCACGCGGCCGATCGAGCGTTTGCCCGTTTCCTGGTAAAGGACGTCGCCCGCTTTGACCCGGGAGGAGAACTCGGTCAGTACCCCTTCGACGCGCACCTTATACTCCAGCGTGACCGTCTTCTCGCCCTTGCCGAAAAGGCCGGCGATCGTTCCGGTGCCGAAAAACGCCCAATAAAGAAGGGCTCCGACCAAGAGGATCAGGATCAGGATGACCGCGTCGGCGGCGTTGAAGCGGCGTTTCGGCCTCTGCGCCGCGCTGTTTGTCTGTTTCATATTACCTCCCTGAAAGTCTTAAAACGGTCTCGCAGCTCGTCTTATCCTGGAGAGAGAGCCCCTGCCCTCTTTCGCGCTCGCGATCCCCGCAGCGGCGCGCCGCCGTCCCGATCCCGAAGACGGAGAAAAAGAGGAAAAAGATGCGATAATCGTTCCAGATATAACCGGATATGCCGTTGACGAGCGCCCCGGCGATCGCGGCAAGCGACGCGGCGCCGATCAGGCGGAAGCGGCGCTCGTCCTCGTACCGGACGACCGTGAAAGAAGAAACGGCGAAAACGAGGACCATCGCAAGGAACGCAAGCAGTCCGACGATCCCGAGAGAAAGAAAGATCTGGAGAAAGAGGCTGCCCGCGTCCGAGGCGCCCTCGGCGTAGTGCGGGACGACGGAATCATAGACCTTGCCGAAGCTGTCCGTACCCGCGCCGATGCCCCCGAGCCAGAACCGTTTGAGAAGACCGAGCGAGGCGCGCAGCACCGGCCCCGCGGAAACGCTGGCTTCGGAGAGGAGCGTCAGGACCCGCTGCCTTGCCTCCTCCGGCAGGAGGAAAAAGCCAAACGGCAGAAAAACGAGCAAAAGAAGGAGTACGGAAAAGGTCTTCGGCGTATGCATCAAAAGATAGAACAGGACGGCGATCACGCCCGCGGCGATCGCACCGCTCTCCCCCGTCAGCAGGAGACAGGCAAAGGACGCCGCGATAAAGAGCGCGCCGAAAAACCGTTTCCGCCCTTCCCCCTCGGCCGAATACTCGCAAAACGCAAACGGAAGGAGAAGGACGAGATACGACCCGAGCGACGAAGGAAGGGCGAAAAAGGAGCGGGCAAAGCCCCCGAGAGCGCCCTCCGGCGTGCGGGCGGGATCGAACCGTCCGACGGCGACGGAGAGAAGACCGTACAGCGCCGTTACGGCGGCGCCGAACAGGAGAACGCGGATCGCTTTGCGCAATAGCTGTGCCGAAGTCAGGAGCTCCGCGCAGAGAAAGAACCCGAGCATCAGCCCGGCGCTGGCGAACAGGGAGACGGGATAGGAGCCGCCGGCGGTGAAAAAGCCGCCGCAAAGGAGGACGAGTCCGAAAAAGAGGACCGCCGCGTCGATGAGATCAAAGGAAAGATAGCGTTTTCCCCGGACGGCTTTTACCCCGAGGGAAAAAGCGGTGGGAAGAACGAGCAAAAAGAGCGTCGCCGTAGGATGGTCGGTCAGACTGAGATAAGGAAAGAAGAAAAAGGTGAGTAAAAGTCCCGCCTCCGGCGAAAGAAGAACGGTATAGAAGAAAAGAACGGCGAGAAACGCGATCAGGATCACGGCGGGGTCAAGCAAAAAGGTCAGCGCCCCGAACAGCATCCCGGTAATGAAAGCGGCGTTCTTTTTGCCGCCGGAGGTCTGCCGGCGCTCAAAATAGTCGCGCCGCAGGCCGAGCAGATCGAAAAGCAGCGTTCCCGCGATCACGCTGTCCGCGAGCAGATCGCCCATCCGTTTTTCGGAAAAGAACATGGGGATCGAGATCGGCAGACAGACAAGCGGAATAAGCCAGTAGAGAGGGTCGAGATCCGTTTCCTTTTCCGCAAAGGTGCGGATCAGAAACACGAGCAGCGTGTAGGCGCCGAAGGAGGCGAAAAACATCCCCCAGACCCGCAGATACGCGCCGCAGAGCGCGTCCGTCAGCTTTTTGACGAGGCGGACGATCGCGCTGTCCTCGATCCCCGCGGCGATCCTCCTCTTGAGCGCGGCGCCGCGCCCTTCCAGGCCGAGAACGGTTTGCAGTTTATCGAGGAGAAAGCTCTTTTTCGCCGCTTTGGCGAGCTTGCCGTAGGAGGTGAAAAACGTGCCGAAAACGCCTTCCGAAAGCTTCTTGCGGCAGGCGTTGGAAAAGCGCGTCAGAGCCCCGAGGATCGCGCTGCCGGCAAGCAGGCGCGAAAAGAAGCCCCCGTTATTCCTTTCTTTCTCCTTCGGATCGGTCTCCATGCTGTTTCCTTCCGATTTTTTTCTTCGGGGAGTCTTCCTCCCCGCGCGGCAGTTTTTCGATCAGGTCGGGACGCAGCCGGGCGGTCAGCTCACGCGAGCGTTCGCGCCGCCAGCGGTCGATTTCGGCGTGGTTGCCGGAAAGCAGAACGTCGGGGACTTTTTCCCCGCGGAACTCATACGGACGGGTATACTGCGGAAACTCGAGCAGCCCGTCGGAAAAACTCTCCACTTCATAACATTCCTCGGCGGACAGCACGCCCGGCACAAGGCGGGCCACGGCGTCCGTGACAAGGCACGCGGGGATCTCTCCCCCCGTGAGGACGAAATCTCCGACGGAGATCTCCTCATCGACGATCCCGTCGATGATCCGCTGGTCGATCCCCTCGTAGTGGCCGCAAAGGAGGATCAGCTCGTCGTAGGCGGCCAGCTCCCGCGCGACCGACTGGTCAAAGGCCCTTCCCTTCGGCGAGAGGTAGACGACCCGCCGTTTCGGGTTTTCTTCTTCCCCGCTCCGGTCGGCGAGGACAGCCTCGTAACAGGCAAAGACGGGCGGCGCCGCCATCAGCATCCCCCGCCCGCCCCCGTACGGGGTATCGTCCACGCGGTGATGCTTGTCCTCCGAATAATCGCGGATGTTATAGCAGCGGACGTCGATCGCGCCGGAAGCGCGCGCCCGTCCGATCACGCTCTCCGAGAGGACGGTCTCGCAGAGCGCGGGAAAGAGGGTCAGAATATCAAAGCGCATCAGAACATCCCCTCGATGGGCGTGACGAAGATCCCCTTCTCCGGCTCGATCCCCGCCACGTAGGCGGGAACGGCGGGGATAAGAGCGACCCCCGTCTCCGTTTTGACCTCGTACACGTCGGAGGCGCCGTGGTTGACGACGTCCGCGAGCGTTCCGTAGACCTTTCCGGTATCCCGGTCGATCACGGGCAGCCCGATCAGATCTGCGATGAAATACGCTCCCTCCGGCGCGGGCAGGTCCTCCCGCGCGGCGTACAGCGTTTTGTTTTTGAAGGCGACGGCCGCCTCCAGCGTTTCGATCCCCTCGAGAGCGAGAAGGATCACGGCGCCGTGCGAGGCGGCGCTGCGGACGCGGTAAGGGCGGTACCCGTCCCCCTGTTTCAGATAAACGGCGGGCAGAGAGCAGAAGATCTTTTCGCTGTCGCAGTAATGCGCCGCGCGCAAAAGTCCCTTCACACCGTGCGTGTTCTGCACAAAGCCGCATTCCAGATACTGTTTGTTCATACTGTTATTTTACCACACCTTTCCGCCGTTTGCAAGTACCCGTTTCAGTCGGCGGGCGTGAGTTTCGCGTAACTGCCCATCAGGCGCTTGCGTCCCGCCGTATCGAACTCCACGTCGTAGAGAACGTCGCCCCCCATCTCCGTCCTTGCGGCGACCGTTCCCGTCCCGAAGACGAGATGCCGCACCCGGTCCCCGGCCGAAAAGGACGGCGCCTTTCCCCCGGCCGGTCTCGCCGGCGTCGAAAAGGAGGGGAGCCCTGCGGTCTGCCGTTTTTCCGGCTGGCGGAAGCGGGAGGCGCCGACAAACGCCGCACGGGAGGAAACGGCTGGACAGAGATCGAGCTTTTTCACCTTCTCCTCGGGAAGCTCGGAGAGGAAGCGGCTGGGGGGATTATACGACGTCCGCCCGTAGAGGAGGCGCTCTTTCGCGTAGACCATCGTCAGGCGTTTTTTTGCGCGGGTGATCGCCACGTAGGCGAGGCGGCGCTCCTCGGGGAGCTCGGAGGGATCCGCCGTTACCTTCGCGCCGGGGAAAAGCCCTTCCTCCATGCCCGGCAGATAGACGTTCGGAAACTCCAGCCCTTTTGCGCTGTGGATGGTCATCAGGATAACGGCGTCGGCGTTTTCGTCGTATTTATCGACGTCGGAGAGCAGCGAGATCTCCTCGAGATACCCGGAAAGGCTCGGCTCCTCCGCGCGCTGTTCGTACTCCACGCAGCCGGAGATCAGCTCCTCCAGGTTCTCCAGCCGGTCCCGCGCCTCCTCCCCTTCGTCGGTCAGCATTTTTTTGTATCCGGTCGCGGTGATGACGCGCTCGGTCAGCTCCGAAACGGACGCCGCGCGGGAAAACTCGGTCAGCTCCTCGATCATCCGGACGAAAAGCGAAAACCGCTGCGCGAAGGCGGAGAGGTAGGGATAGCGTTCCACCGTTTTCATCACGTCGAAGAGGGAGATCCCCTCTTCCGCGGCGATCCGCTCCGCCGCGTCGAGCGCGGCGTCCCCGATCTTGCGCTTCGGCTCGTTGACGATCCGGCGCAGGCGCAGATCGTCCCCGTGGTTTTCGATCAGGCAGAGGTAAGCGAGGATGTCCTTGACTTCCTTGCGGTCAAAAAAGCGGGTGCCCGCCAGCACGCGGTAAGGAATCCCGCTTTTCGTCAGCGCGGTCTCGACGCCGCCCGACTGCGCGTTGACGCGGTAGAGGATCGCGTTGTCGGCGTAGCGGCCTCCTTCCCTCCGGCGGCGCTGGATCAGCTCGCAGAGATAGCGCGCCTCGGCGTTCTGGTCGGGAACGCGGACGACCTCGACCCGCTCCCCCTCGCGCTCCTCCGTCCACAGACTTTTTTCGTGCCGGGCGCTGTTGTGGGCGATCACGGCGTTGGCGGCGTCGAGGATGTTCTGGGTGCTGCGGTAGTTCTGCTCCAGCTTGACGACGCGCGCGTCCGGGAACGCGTCGTCGAAATGCAGGATGTTTTCCACGGTGGCGCCGCGGAAGGCGTAGATGCTCTGGTCGTCGTCGCCGACGACCATGATATTCTTATGTACGGAAGAAAACAGCTCGCAGAGGCGGAACTGTGCCGCGTTCGTATCCTGGTACTCGTCGACGCAGAGATAGCGGAACTTCCGCACGTAGCGATCAAGGATCTCCGGGTTTTCCTCGAAGAGGCGGACGGTGTTGAGAAT
>JAFSSQ010000087.1 GCA_017450965.1 Clostridia bacterium | reverse complement strand
ATGAGGAAGCAAAACAGAAGCTGTTTCAATATGGATTTGGCATGAGGTGCGTAGATGCCATTCGTCCGATGGAAACAATAGATTGCGCCAAATTAAGCGGATATGAGTTTTTGGAATTGCCCAAGGAAGATTATGCATCCGTTTATCCGCTGCATCTGGCGCTCAATGAGCATTACTGCTCCAGCCCCTTCTTTATGAATCGAAAGCCGGATACACAGGAAGCGTTTTTGGCTTTTTCGGAAAGGGATAAGAAACGTTACTTTGCAGCGAAGACAGGCGGAGAATTATGCGCTTATATGGAAGTGTCAGATCAGGGCGAAACCTTCGTTGCATCAGGGAATCTTTATCGTCATATCACGGGGGCATATTGTTTGCCGGAACACAGAGGCAGGGGTGTATACAGGGACCTGCTGAATTATGTCATCAATACCTTGAAAGCTGAGGGATATACCAGACTTGGCGTGGATTTTGAAAGCGTCAATCCGTCAGGCAGCGGGTTTTGGCTCAAGTTTTTTCATGCCTATACCAGCAGCGTTGTGCGCAGGATAGATGAGCGGATTATGCAGAGAGCTTCTCTGATATAATCTCATAGGTTTGTTGTTTCCGGACAAACAGGAAAAACGTTGATATGTTCCTGAGCGCATTTTTGCGAACAGGCAGGGGTCGGTGGACATGTTTCCCTTTGCCAACGAGGGGTATGAATTAGTAGTTTCATTTCTTCGTGCCATGTGGAGTGCGTGACATTGATGATTAAAAAATGAATTGGAGGAAAAAATATGTACGAAGATGGAATCATGGAGTTTGAAGTGACCGAAGAAGAATATGATTTGTTGTGCAATACATTTTCAAATGAAATGTGTTCTTGGGTAACAATTGAAGTACTAAAGCACTACAAGGAAAGAATGCAACAAATTGGGACGTTTCCCGGAACTCATTTCTGGATTGACGCTCCAGTAGATTACCCAAAACTTAAGGGGGTAAGTGTCCATATTGACCCGATATCCAAAGACATGGTAGTTTTGAACTGCATTGAAACACAAAACCGTAATCTGGTACTGTCACCGCAAGAGGCGGTTCGGTTCTTGATTTCTATTTTTGACTGAGGTCATCACTGATTGCTTGCACTCAACGACATATGCTTTTCGAGGCGTGTCGAGACATCAGTGTAGATAATAGCGATTTTTTTCATGCTGTTGTCCCAAGGCATGTGGAGTCAGCATGTCTGCTGTCTCGACCATAGCTCTGCTGCTTATGATTTTTTGACTTACAAAGGAGAAATGTCATGGAACGCTTGATTCTGCCCCTTATCCTATTGTTGATAGGGGCAAGTGCAGCCGTATTCGTAACCTTCCGGGAAAAGAAACTGAACACGGTTGTGGAGGCAAGCAGCGAAAAAATTGATCAATTGAAAATGTTGAACGAAAGGATTGGATTTCTAAACATTCAACCCGAGTTTTATGTTTACAAGGTTTATGATAATAAAAGCAATTTCAATCGAATAGATCCGGCTTATCTGATGGCGGCAGAATTGAGAAACAATATCGGCTTTTTTACGATGTATTTTGAACAGTTGCAGCAAAACAGAAATACGTTGCAACAATATGAAGCAAAAACACAAGAGATTCTCGCCGGCTATTCAGCCGTAGACTATGAAAAACTGAAAATCAAGGAATCCGAATATAAGCGGCGTGAAGAGAAACTGTTAAACAAGCATCGGATTATCCCGGTAACAAACTGCGCTTTCCATGTTGTAATGAATTATTCATCACCGAAAGGACGTGTTCAATTGACCAAGAACGGTTTGTACGGTCCCGACGATATGTTTGCGTGTCTTGAAAGCGTTTCTCGTTCCCATCTTGACAAAAGTACTTACAACGGCTTGGCGGCGGTCGAAAGAGGCGAAGTGAGTGACTCTCTTCGATACGATATACTTCGTCGTGATAATTTTACTTGCGTTCTTTGCGGGGCTTCCGCTAGGCAAGGCGCAAGATTGCATGTGGATCACATCGTTCCGATAGCAAAAGGAGGAAAGAGTGTACCGAGCAACCTGCGCACTCTTTGCGAAAGATGCAATATCGGAAAACTTGATAAAATCGAAACCGTTTCTGAAACCAAAACAGCAATGGATCATACACCTGACGATCTCGTGTGCAGCTGGTGCGGCGGAAAACTTGTCCTGAGAAAAGGAAAATACGGAGATTTCTACGGTTGTTCAAATTTTCCGACCTGTAAGTTTACGAAAAAACTACCGTAAAACAAGAAAGAACGCTATGACTCTAGAAACCGAACGTCTGATCCTCCGTCCGTGGGAGGAAGCGGATGCAGAAGAGTGTTATCGGTACGCAAAGGATCCCCGCGTCGGGCCGATCGCCGGATGGCCGGTACATACAAGCGAGGAGAACAGCCGACAAGTGATCCGGGACGTGCTGACGGCGCCGGAGACCTATGCCGTCGTCCTGAAGGAGACCGGGCTTCCCGTCGGCAGTATCGGTCTTCATCACAACGACCTTGCGGAAAAGGACGATGAAGCGGAGCTCGGCTACTGGCTGGGCGTTCCTTATTGGGGGCGGGGGCTTATCCCGGAAGCGGCAAGAGAACTGCTGCGTCACGCCTTTGAGGACCTGCGGCTCGAACGTGTATGGTGCGGCTGCTACGACGGCAACGAAAGATCGAAGCGCGTACAGGAGAAGCTCGGCTTCCGGTATCAATGGACTTGTGAAGACGCGCCCGTCCCGCAGATGGGCGAAACGAGAAAAGGGTACGTAAACTTGCTCACAAAAGAAGACTGGCAAAAACTTTCCTCGCGCGATTTCGAACAGAAAGGACCCTCCCAATGAAAAAACAATCCAAAAAAATCTTTGTCCCGATCCTCATCACGGTACTGATGATCTTATATTTCATTCTCTATTTCGGGTTTATCCTCTGGCTGCTGCCAGGCGTTTTGCTCAAGGTGTGTTTCGGGATCATCCCGGCCGTTTTTGCGGTCGTTATGATAAAAGTCTGTATCCAAAGGATCAAAGAAATCAAAGGAGGAGAAGAAGATGATCTTGGTCAATACTGAAACCATCAGCGGAAAGGAACTGGAAATGCTGGGACTGGTAAAGGGAAGCACGATCCAGTCAAAGCATATCGGAAAGGACATTTCCCAGGCGTTCAAGACGCTCGTCGGCGGCGAGTTGACGGCGTATAACGAGATGATGAACGAAGCCCGCGCGCTGGCGACGAAGCGCATGGTGGCGGAGGCGGAGGCGCTGGGCGCCGACGCGATCGTCAACGTCCGGTACGCTTCCTCCGCGATCATGCAGGGCGCGGCGGAAGTGATCGCCTACGGCACCGCCGTCAAGTTCCGGGCGTAAAACAAAAAGTAAACAACAACGAGGAAAAAACAATGAAGCAATCTGACTTTACCATCCGCCGGGAAACGGAAGCCGATCACCGCGCGGTGGAAAACCTCATCCGGGAGTCCTTCTGGAACGTCTACCGCCCGGGGTGCAGTGAGCATTACGTGATCCACCGTCTTCGGGACGATCCGGCCTTTGTGCCGGAGCTCGACTTTGTGATGGAACAGGACGGCCGGCTGATCGGGCAGAATATGTTTATGAAGACCGTGATCGACGCCGACGGAGGCGGGACGGTCGACATCCTGACGATGGGGCCGATCTGTATCGCGCCCAAGCTGAAACGCAAGGGCTACGGAAAAGTGCTGCTCGACTATTCGCTCGAAAAGGCCGCCGCGCTCGGTTACGGCGCCGTCCTCTTTGAGGGGAATATCGCCTTTTACGGCAAGAGCGGCTTTACCTACGCCCGTCACTTCGGCATCCGCTATCACGACCTGCCGGAGGGCGCGGACGACTCGTTCTTTCTCTGCCGGGAGCTGATCCCGGGGTATCTCAACGGGATAACCGGCGTCTATCAGACGCCGGCGGGGTATTACGTTTCGGACGAAGAGGTGGAAGCGTTCGACCGGACGTTCCCGCAAAAAGAAAAGAAAAAGCTTCCGGGGCAGATCTTCGGATGAAAAGCGTCGTCGTATACCTCCACGGAAAGGGCGGCTCCCCGGCGGAAGCGGAACACTACCGCCCCCTCTTTCCCGGCGCGGAGATGATCGGATTTGATTATCACGCCGGGACGCCGTGGGAAGCGGAAAAAGAGTTCACGCCCTATTTCGCCGCGCTGCGTGAGCGCGCCCGTCCCCTCATTCTGATCGCAAACAGCGTCGGGGCGTATTTTGCTCTCTCGGCGGGCGTCGGCGCGTTTTTCGACCGGGCGTATCTCATCTCTCCCGTCGTCGATATGGACCGCCTGATCCGCGACGCGCTCGGAGCTCTCGGCGCAACGGAAGAAGACCTGAAGGCAAAGGGCGTGATCCCCGCGCCGTTCGGGGAAGACCTTTCGTGGGAGTATCTCGCCTACGTACGCACGCATCCGATCCGCTGGGAGGCGCCGACCTCGATCCTTTTCGGCGCCCGCGACGCGCTCGTGCCGGAGGAAACGGTCCGCGCCTTTGCCGAGGCGCACGGCGCCTCGCTGACCGTGATGGAGGACGGCGAGCACTGGTTCCATACCAAAGAGCAGCTCGCCTATCTTGACCGCTGGCTTTCCCGCTGCGAGGAAACCGTACGATGAACAAAGAAAAGATGACCGACCGGATCGAAACGGAGCGGCTGGTGCTGTTCCCCTACACCCGGGAAAACCTCGCGCTCTTTTTGAGCGACCTTCCCCGTTTTGAAAAGACCTACGGGGTCCTTTACCGGGGCGAGGAGCTTGATCATCTCCTGCGCGGCTTTCTCCGTCGTCTGGAAGCGGAGATCGCCGCCGATCCGGCGCATTATCTGTTTTTTACCGAGTTTTTGATCGTCTTAAAGGAAAACAGCCGGATCGTCGGCTCCATCGACTACAAGTATCCGCCGCGCGGCGGGTTAACGGAGGTCGGCTACGGTCTTAATCCCGCTTACACGGGGCACGGCTATATGACGGAGGCGCTTGCCGCGTTTCTCGACTTCGGCCGGTCGCTCGGGATCCGGACCGTCCGCGCGGATACGCTGCCGGACAACGTCCGCTCGCAAAACGTTCTCAAGCGCTGCGGGTTCCGCTTCCTTTACGAGGACGGCAACCTGTGGTGGGAAAAAACGTTATAATTTATACGAAGGAGAATAAGTTTTATGAGAATCGCAGTGATCACCGGCGCGTCCTCCGGGATCGGGCGGGAGTTTGTTACCGCGATCGACCGGCAGGAGGAGATCGCGCTCGACGAGCTCTGGGTGATCGCCCGGCGGGCGGAGCGCCTCGAGGAGCTCAAGGGAGAATGCCGGCATCCCGTCCGTCCGATTCCTCTCGATCTGTCGGAAGCGAGCGCGATCGACGCATACCGCGCCATGCTGGAAGCCGAGCGCCCCGAGATCGCCCTCCTCGTCAATTCCGCGGGGTGCGGGATCTTCGGCCCCTTTGCGGAGAGCGACCTTGAAAAACAGTTAAACTCTCTGAAGGTCAACGCCCTCGCGCTCGTCGCCATGTGTCACGCGAGCCTCCCGTACATGAAAAGCGGGGACGCGATCGTCAACGTCGGCTCCAATTCCTCCTGGCAGCCCGTCCCTTATCAGTCAGTCTACGGCGCTGGCAAGAGCTGCGTTCTGAACTTTTCCCGTGCGCTCGGCAGGGAGCTGCGCCCCCGCGGGATCCACGTGATGTGCGTCTGCCCCGGCTGGATCAAAACCGAGTTCCAGGCGGAAGCGGAGCACGATACCTATATCCGCTACGTGGACCGCTGGTACGAGGCGGACGCGGTCGCCGCTCAGGCGATGAAGGATCTGAAAAAGAAAAAGACCGTCTCCATCCTCGGCCATCCCGTCCGGCGGCAGGTCCGGCTGGTCAAATTCCTGCCGGTGGGGCTGGTGATGAAGATCTGGTGCAAGCAGCAGGGAATTAAGTAAAAATCCCGTTTTTGAGGAGAAAACGATATGGTCAAAAATCTGTGTTTCATTTTGCTCGGAGTGTTTCTTCTTTTCTCCTGCGCGGCGCAGCCGCCGGCGGAAACGGCGCTGACCGAGGCCCTCACCTCGCCGGAGAGCGTTACCGCGGCGGCTGCCGCCGATACGACCGGACTCTCCGAAACGGAACCGACGCCGACAACAGAACCCTTGACGGAAGCGGTCACGTCCACCCCGGATACGACCGGAGCGCCGGAAACGGAACCCTCGACGGAGCCGCCCGCCACGTCCGCGACGGAAACCGATCCTCCCGCTCCCCCGGTTACTTCTGCGGCTCCCGTTACGACGGCGGTGCCCATGACGACCACGCCCGAAACGACGGCCCAGGTGCCGCCTGAGACCTTCTCCGTGCAAGAGATCACTGTGAGCAATACGGTCGTGACCTATATCGGGACAAACGCCCGCCCGCAGCTCGTGATCGCGCAGGGGGGCGTCAACTCACGGGAAACGATCCAAAGCTACGCCGCAAGGACGGGCGCCTCGATCCTCGTGAACGGCGGGATGTGGAACACGGACGGAACGGCGTGCGGCGCCACGATCATCGGCGATACGATCTATCAGATCCTCGACGAATACAAGATGCACGGCAGTTACAACAACAACGAGATCCTGACCTACTTTGCCGACGGGCATTTTGAGTCCGTCCGCATCGCAAGCGAATCCGATTGGAAAGCACTTCGCAAACGCGGCGCCGAGTGGTGCGTCAAGGGCTGCATCCCGCTCATCCGCAACAAAAAAGACGTGATCTGGGACGACAATACCGTCCACGCCCGTTCCTTTATCGCGCAGGACGTAACGGGGACCTACTGGGTCGGCGCAACGGGCGGCTCCGGCTACGGCGGCCCCGGGATCAAGTACGCCGATCTGCGCGCCGCGCTCCGCGAGGCGATCGACGAGCCCCTCCTTTTCCTCTACGCGCTGGACGGCGGCGGCTCCTCCCACCTCTGGGCGGAGGGCCGGAAATGCAATCCCAACGTCAAAGCCGAAAACCGCGCCGTCGTCAACGTGATCGCGTTTTGGGAGTGAAAACTTGTTTTAAAAGGACCTCCGGAAAACCTTTCCGGGGGTCCTTCATATTATTCGTCTAATTGCTATTCTTCCTGTTCCCAGAAATCGGAGAGAAGACGTTTGAGGGTGCGGGTATGCAATACGAACTTGGCGTGCCGCCAATGGGTGGGGAAGAGGGCGCGGTAGCGCGGTTCGGCGAAGCGTTCGTCGAGCAAGACGACGGCGCCGCGGTCGGTCTCCGACCGGATCACGCGCCCGGCGGCCTGCAAAACGCGGGTAAAGCCGGGATAGACGTAGGAGTAGAGGAAGCCGTCCCGGTCTGTGTCGGCGTAATAGCGGGCGAGCAGGTCGCGTTCGAGAGAGACGCGCGGCAGCCCGACGCCGACGATCACGGTGCCGATCAGCCGCTTTCCGACAAGGTCGATCCCCTCGGCGAACACCCCGCCGAGGACGCAGAAGCCGACGAGCGTTTTCTGCGGATCGGGGAGAAAGGCGTCGATATACCGCTCCTTGTCCCACTCGCTCATGATTTTGCTCTGGACCAGCGTGGGGACGTCCGGGTGCTTTTCCCGGAACAGGTCGTAGATCCCGGTCAGATATTGATAGGAAGGGAAGTAGACGATATAATTGCCCACCCGCGCGCGCACGGTATCCGCGATGATCTCCACGATCGCCTCCGCCGTTTCCTCGCGGTTGACGTAGCGGGTGCTGAGACGGTCAAAGACGGTAAGAAGAAGGTTTTCGCGCTCGTAGGGAGAATCCAGAATAAGCGTCGCGGCGTCCGGACTGCCGAGGAGCGCGGCGTAGTAGTCGACGGGCGAGAGCGTTGCCGAAAAGAGGACGGTCGCCCGCGCAAAATCCAGATGCTCGGAGATGATCTCGGAGGGGTCCATGCAATAGATCCGGTAGGAGATCTTTTCTCCGTACCGCTCCGCCACTGCGCGGAACTTTTGCGAGAACCACGCCGCCTTGGCGAGAAAGTCCTTCAGATCGTAATAGGCGTCCAGCACGGCGGAAGGGAGCGCGGGGGTACGCGCTCGCCGCATCTCGTCGATCAGGCGGACAAACGCCTCCGCGTCCTCCGTGATCTCGCGGTCCAGCCGCTCGCTGACGTAGTAGGCGAAGGGCTCGCCGTGTTCGTTTTCCGCCGCGGCGTCGCTCAATTTGGAGCGGTAGAGCCGGATCCGGTCGCAAAGGGCGTTCAAGGCCGTCATCGCCTCGATCTCTTTGTCGGTTTTGCCGAAAGCCGACAAAACCGGGAGAAAGGCGTCGGGCTTGAGACGGTGAGAATACATCGACTTGGCGCGTTCCGGGAGGTTGTGCGCCTCGTCGATGAGAAAAACGTAGTTTTCCCGCGTCACGCAGGAGGAAAGGACGCGGGCGTCATTGTCAAAATACCGGCGCAGGTAAACGCGCGCGTCAAAGAGATAGTTGTAGTCGCAGACGATCACGTCGCAGTATTCGGAAACGTCGAGGGAAAGCTCGTAGGGACAGACGCTATACTTTTTCGCCGCCGCGAGAATATCTTCCTTTTGGATAAAGCGCGTCCGGTCCATGAGAAACAGGATCGCCTCGCCCACCCGGTCATAGTGCCCGCGGGAGCAGGGGCAGTGCTCGCAGCGGGAGCCGGTCGCGACCGCTCCTTCTTCCGTTTCCTGCGGCGCGGGACGGTTCGGGACGGCGGCGCAGAGCTTTTCTTTTGCGCAGAGCGCGATCGAACGGAGGGCGAGCGCTTTGCCGGAGATCGCGCGCAGCGCCTCGATCGCGGCGTACTGGGTCGTCGTCTTCGGTGTGAAATAAAAGACCTTGTCCGCTTTTTCCTTTCCCAACGCCTTCACGGCGGGGAAAAGGGCGGAGACCGTTTTCCCGATCCCGGTGGGCGCTTCGCAGAGGAAGCGCCCGCCGCGGCTGATCGTGCGGTACGCCTCGGTCATAAAGTCGGACTGCCCTTTCCGGGCTTTGGGGTAGGGAAACTTCAGGGCGGCGGAGGAGGGGATGCGCGTTTTCTGCCGTTCGATCTCAAACGCGATGAAGTCGGCGGCGCCGTCGATCAGAGAGAAAAAGCATTCCTTCATCTCGGTCAGATCGGCGGAAACGCGGAAATGCTCCGGCGGCCGTCCGAACGCCGCGCGGATCGTCAGATGCGCTTCGATCTCCGGCTCCTCGTCCGCCAGCGCGACGGCAAATACCCCGCAGAGCGCCGCCAGGCGCGTTCCTTTACGCTCGGCGTAGCGGTCGTCGATCTCGCTGCGGCCGCCCTGCGCGCAAAAAGAATGGATCGTAAGGCGGCCGCCGTCCCTCTCCAGCATCTCCGCCTCCGCCGTTACGGCGTAGGAGACGCCGCCGCGGCGCACACGGCAGGAGACGGGGACAAGCTCCCGCGCGGCGGGGCGCTTTTTCAGCGCGGCCTCGCGCATGGCCTCCGCCGCTTTCGGACGGTCGAAGATCGGGTCCGGATCGGCGAGATCCCCGCTGCGCGCGGCAAGAGTATACAGCTCGTCAAAGGTCAGATAGACCGTTTCGGTCTCTCTCGAATAGTTCATACCCGCCGCCTCCTCTTTTTCTTGTTATTTTATCATATTTTCTTCCGAAAGTCAAACAAAAAAGGCGGAGACTTGCTCCGCCTTTCGGCTTTTCGGGTGGATCAACTCAATTCGGTGACCGTTCCCATAAAGAGGGGGATCCCGTTTTCCGTATCGAGGATCAGATAAAAGAACGGGCGGTCAAGGATCACGCTTTTTTCTTCGAGAGGAGCAGACTCTTTTCTCATCGCGCCCCAGGTGATCGCCGCGGCCTTCGTGCCGCTGCGGTCAACGTCGATCTTCACCTTCTGCTTGATATAATCGCAATACACGTCGAGCCCGCGATCCTCCACCATCGCGGAAAAGTCCGCGCGGGTCTCGTCAAAGAGATCGCGGATCCCCATCGAACGGAGCGGTTCTTTCAGGTCGGTTTCCCCCGTCTCGGCGGAGAACTCGGGGATCCCGACGCTGACGGGGGTAGTTTCCGCCGAGGCGAGCAGGGAAGAGAGAAACGCCCCATCCAGAGAGGAGAGGAAAGCATCGATCGTCGTCCCGTCCTCGGGCAGAACGCCGACAAAGGCGTACTTCCCGCCGGCGTAGGGACGGCAGAAGCCGACCGAGCCGGAGTAGGTGAGGTAGACGCTCTCCTCGGAATACATCATCTCCGCGTCGGCCGCCGTGCCGTCTGCGTTTGTAAAGCGGGCGGATCGGATATCGGATTTCTCGTATTTGTTTTCCCATTTCGCGTCAAAGAGAAGGGAATTGATCAGATACATAAAGGTATCCGCGGGGATCTCGTCGAGGATCTTATTTATCATGCCGTCGGTCTGATCCTTGCACCAGTTATTGATGCTCTCAACGGTTTTCCCGTCAAAGGGGGCGGAGTAGATCTGCGCGTCGTACCAGTCGGCGTTCGTCTGCAAAAACGAGGGCTTGACCGTGAGGTCACTTTCACTGTCGATCCAGAGAGAGTCGGCGATCCGGATCTTGCACTCGGAAGAAGAAAACATCGAGGTCCGGTAGGCGTAGAGCGCCTTGTTCAGCGTATCAAGATCCATCCCGAGGGTCTCTTCCACCTGCCGCCTCGTTTCGTTTTCCGCGCCGTTCGCGATCATACCGAGGCAGTAAAGAGCGGAAAGCGGGGAGAGGACCTGCGCGTCCTCGCCCCAGGAAAGGCGAAAGAGGGACGCGGCAAAGGCGAGATACGCCTCCCGGAACGTCTCGTCCACCTCGCCCTTTTCCGTGGCGGTGCGGGAGTACCCGGCGGAAAGCTCGGCCGCGGAGATCTTCACGGCGCAGGAGGAAAGAGAAAAGGTAAGCGACGCCGCAAGCAGAAGGGAGAGCAGGGATAAAACCGTTCTTTTCATATCAGGCTCCTTTTTTCCGTTTTACTCTTTATACGCGGAAAGAAGAAAGTTTCCTTTTTGAATGATCCGTCAGATCTTCTTATAGAGCCGCGCGCTCCAAAAGTTCATATCCAGTTCATCGAGATAAAACCGGAAAACCGCTTCCCGGTTCTTTGACGCCGTGCTCAGCACGATATATTCGGCGTCGCCCGCCAGCGTCTTTTCCGCATACCGGAAGAGCGCGGCGCCGATTCCTTCGCGGCGGCGCGGCGGGACCACGTAGAGTTCTTCCGCTTCAAAGCAGGGAGCACCGTCCGGGATCACGGATCTCATATTTTGTGCGGGAAAGACTATGCCGAATAAGTACCCCAGCGTTTCGCCGTTTTCTTCTGCGAGAAAGACCCGCCTTCCCGCGAGATCCTCTCTCGTGTTCGCCCGGTAGCCGTAGCAGCTCTGTTCTTTTTCCCAGTCCGCGGAAAGCGCGATCAGCGTTTTGATCACGTCTTCGCTTGTTTTCACTTCGTGAATGATCATCGTTCCGATCCTTTTTTACAGCTTCAGTACGGCCACGATCTCGTCCCCGTCCATCTCTCCGTTTTCCGTAAAGCCGCAGGAATGGTAGAGCTTTGCCGCGACCTCGTTTTCCGGCTCGTAAGAGAGGGAGCAGTAGTCCGCTTTGCCGCACGGCCAGGTACGGATAAAATCCAGCGCGAGCCGGATCGCTTCCCGGCCGTACCCTCTATTCTGGTAGCGTTTGTCGATCATCAGGCGCCAGATGCTGTAATTGTTTTTCAGGATCTCGGGCGCCCGGCAGCCGTCGTCAAAATCATAGAGCACCGCCTCGTTGTAGCCGATCATGAGAAAGCCGACCGGCTTTTTCCCGTCGAAAACCGCAAACGGGAACGCACAGCACCCCGTCCCGATCGCCGTATACGCCTGGATGATGCTGATATCGTTGGAGGCGACAAAATGCTTTTGCTCTTTTTTCACCTTGAGATCCAGAACGTCCCACACGTTCCGGCAGTCGATCTTTTCCAAATGTACCATATTGATTTTCCTTTCCGATCGATTTTTCAATCAGATCCTCTTTGCGATTTCAAACGCAACGTTCAGGATATCCAGGCGCTTGTCTTTCGAGAGGAGGGCGTCGCGCCCGCTCTTTTCCCAGGCGGCGGAATCCAGATTGTCCGCGCGATAGAGAAAGCCGTACAGCTCGATCCCCGCGTAATCGCACACCGCCTGACAGGCCGAAAACTCCATCTCGACGGCGATACACCCCTCGCTTTTCCGCTTTTTGATTTCCTCCGCGGTTTCCCGGTAAAACGCGTCGGTCGTCCAGGTTTTTCCCGTCACGTATCCGACCGGCAGTTCGTCCAGTATTTCGCAGACCTTTTTATGATTTTTCATCCGGATATAATCGGACGGTTCCATATAGTGGTACGACGTTCCTTCGTCCCGGTAAGCGTCCGTCGGGACGATCAGCTTGTGTTCGGGGATCGATTTGTCGAGAGACCCGCACGAGCCGAATATGACGGCTTTCCGGCAGGAAAACATGTAACTCATCTCCTCGATCAGAACGGACGTCAGCGGCGCGCCGACCGTCGTTTTGATCAGACCGATATCCGTGCCGATAAACCGGTAAACCGGGTAATGGCAGGAGATGGATCGGATGGCGTCCTCCGCGACCGTTTCGATCAATCCGTCTTCCATCAGCGCCTCAACGGTGCGGAAAGAAAACGTTACGATAAATGACTTGAACACGACGTCGCTTTTTTGATACACGTCTTCGACCGTGATCATCGGTTTGCTGTTTTTTACAAACGATTCCAGAATGGACATAACCCCTCCTTGCCGTCAGGCTTTGGTAAGCAGAGTCTGCAAAAGCTTTGTTGTATAAAATCACGCCGCAGGCGTGTAGGTAATCCGCTCGCAGAGCGGTATGTCATCACTTGCGTCAGCAAGTGTATGGAATCAGACCGACGGAGTAGATGCAAGCGCGCCCCGATCCCCGCGAACCCCGGCAAACTCGGTTCGCCGGGGACTCCAGAGGGCTGCGCGCTTGATGCCATGCAGCCGCTGCGCGGCTGATTCCATACATCGCGCAAGCGCGATGATTCCATCCCAAGCCTCCGTTCCGTCGGCTTGGATGGAAAAACGCATCTTTTGGTGAACAAAAGATGCGTTTTTCCTGGTGACCCGTACGGGAATCGAACCCATGTTTTCGCCGTGAGAGGGCGATGTCTTAGCCGCTTGACCAACGGGCCGCGGAACGTAAGGTATTATATCATACGAAAAACGGTTTTGCAAGGGGTTTGTCGAATTTTTTCCGTGTTTTTTTATAATCTTTCTAAAAGGACGGGAAGCTGCCGGAAATCGAAAAGGACGTGATCGGGGGAGACGGCTTCGCCAAAGCCGTAGGCGGCGTGGATGAACGGCACGCCGGCGTGCAGCGCGGCGAGCTGATCGCCGAGCGTATCCCCGACGTAAACGGGAGAAACAAGCGCGTTGCGGCGGCAGACGATCTTGATATTCTCCCCTTTGGAGAGTCAGGTGCCGCCAAAGCACTCGTGATCGGTAAAAAAGCGTCCGAGGTCAAAGAGATCAAGGAACCGCTCGATATAGCCGCGTCCGCAGTTGGAGACGATAAAGAGACGGCAGCGGCGGGCAAGGAGTGCAAGCGTTTCCCGCTCGTCCGGATAGAGAGAGGCGCCGTCGAGAGTGATACACCTGGTTTCCCAATCCGAAATCGCGTCAAAGAGGCGTTGGATCTTTTCGGGGTCCTCCTCTCCGATCATCGAAGAACAGATCTTGTCCAGCGTCATACCCATATAGCTCCGCACCTCTTGCTCGGTGCAGGTTTTTTGGATCCCGAGATCGGAGAGCGCCTTGTTCCAGGTGCGGGTGATCCCGGGGATCGCGTCCCAGAGGGTGCCGTCAAGATCAAAAAGAACAGAATCTACCATGGGTTACTCCTTATTTTTTCCGGATCAAACCGTTTCGCCGCGCGCTCTCGTAGGCGAGGACCGCGGCGGCGGAAGCGGCGGAGAGAGAGGCAAACACGGGGCGCGCGTAGTCGATGCGGACCGCGCCGTCGCACAGAGCGAAGAGGGAAGAGGAAAGTCCCCTCTTTTCCCCGCCGATCAGCAAAAGAAGCGGAAGAGAGAGATCCGCCTCCTCCAGGGAAACGGCGTTTTTTTCCGCGGCGGCAAGGACCCGATAGCCGTGTGCGCGAAAGAGAGAAACGCTCTCCCGGAGATCGGAAAAGGCGAGATGCATTCGCTCGGACGCGCCGGCGGACGCGCGGCAGACGACCGAGTCGGCGCCGAACCGTACGGAAGGGGGAAGGAGAACGGTATCACAGCCGAAGGCGTAGACCGAACGGAGGAGAAACCCGAGGTTGTAGGGGTCCTCGATCCCCTCGACGGCAAAGACGATCCGGCCGGTTTTTCCCCCGTTGAGCAGCGCGGAAAGCTCTTTTGCCCCAAGCGGTTTGCGCGGCGAGGCGGTCCCGACGATCCCGCCGTGGGTCTCCGTTGAGGCAAGCTCCGCGATCCGGTCCGCGCCGCAGAGAACGAGCTCAAAGCCGTCCGCTTTGGCTTTTTCGTTCAGCCAGGCGTATTCATATTGTTTTTTCGGGAGTTTCTCTCTGTCAAAATAAACGGCGCCGACGGTGCGTCCGGACAGAGACGCCTCCGCTCCGCAAATGACCGAGCGCAGAGCGTTGAACCCCTCGAAGACGACTTCGTCTTCTCTCATTTCTTTTTCCATTCTTTCTAAAGGATGGGAATACTATATCACAAAACCTTTTTTCTGTCAAGAAAACGGATAAATCCGGGACAAAACGCATAGAGTGAAACAAACCATACAGAAGGGAAGAACAAACGTGGATTCAAAAGACCGGTGCGAAAAACTCGCGGAATATATCATCGCGCATCACGCAACCGTACGGACGGCGGGACAGCGGTACGGCGTCAGCAAAAGCACGGTACATAAGGACGTAACGGAAAAACTGCAGGAGGTAGACCCGGCGCTCGCCTCCGAGGTGCGCCGGATCCTGCAGATCAACAAAGAGGAACGCCATCTGCGCGGCGGTGAAGCGACCAAAGAAAAATACAAACGTGAGAAACAAAAGAAAACAATGCGCGTGATACGGGATTGACTTGCGGGATCCATTGTGATAAAATGGAAAAAAGCGCAGGGCATTGCCCGCGTCCGTGTGTAATATAATTATACAAAATGCAAATTTTGTATAATTAAGGGAAGTGGAAAAGGGGGATTTTATGCTGTTAGCCGTTGATATCGGCAATTCCGCCGTCAAATGCGCGGTTTACGATGATACGCGATCCTCCCTCTGCCGCTTTCGTTTCGCCGCCTCGCCCGCGCGCAGTTCGGACGAATACCGGCTGCTTATCAGCCGGTTTCTCACGGAGTCGGATCCGGCGCTTTCCGTTTCCGCCGCCGTGATCGCGTCCGTCGTACCGTCGCTCACCGCGCCGATCGCACGCGCCGCCGAGGAGATCACCGGCGCAAAACCCTTTCTGATCGGCGCCGGGACCCGGACGGGCTTTCCCATCCGCATCGACCTCCACGCCCAGCTCGGCGCGGATCTCGTTGCAAACGTTGCGGCGGCGAAGGAGATCCTTGCCCCTCCGTTCGTCGTAGTCGACCTCGGCACGGCTACCACCTTTACCGCCGTTGACCGGAGCGGCGCGCTCTCCGGCGCGATCATCCATCCGGGCCTCGGCGTTTCCGCCGCCGCGCTCTCCCGGTCCGCCGCCCTCCTCACCGAAACGCCGCTTTCCGGCCCTTCCGCGCTGATCGGCCTCAACTCGGACGAGAGTATACAGAGCGGCCTCATTTACGGGCACGCCGCGATGATCGACGGGCTGATCGACAGGCTCTGGACCGAGCTTTCGCCCGACGGCGAGCCGCTTTCGCTCGTCGCGACCGGAGGCCATGCCGGACAAGTCCTGCCGTACTGCCGCCGCTCCATCCCGGTAGTTGAGGATCTCACCCTGCGCGGCGCGGTGGCTCTCTACGACAAAAACCGTCGAAAATAATACAAAATCATATATTTATTATACAAAATCTTATTGTGTGATCGCCGCAAGGCTGTATCATAAATCTTACATGCGCTTTACCGGTTTTTTAATCGGAAGGCAGCATCGGGTTCAAGTCCCGGAGGTATCCTTATGCAGCAATCTCCATCGGACAAGCGCGCAAAGACCACGCTGACCGTCGTCCAGCTCGGACTGTTGACCGCGGTCGTCATCGTTCTCCAGCTACTCGGGTCCTTTATCCGCTTCGGTCCCTTCTCCGTTTCCCTCGTCCTCGTGCCGATCGTGCTCGGCGCCGTTTTGCACGGGCCGCTCGCCGGCGGCTGGCTCGGGCTCGTCTTCTCCGTGACCGTCCTTCTCTCCGGCGACGCCGCACTTTTTCTGACCTACAATCCCTTCGGAACCGTCGTGACCGTCCTTGTCAAAGGGACCGCGGCGGGCGCTTTGGCCGGACTTGTGTATCTCCTCTGCAAAAAGATCAACAAATACGTCGGCGTTCTTGCCGCCGCGGTCGTTTGCCCCGTCGTCAACACCGGACTATTCCTTGCCGGGTGCATGGTTTTCTTCTACGACGCGATCCCGAATATCGCCGAGGCGATCGGCGTTCCCTTCCCCGGCAATCCGCTTACCTTTGTGATCACCGTTCTCATCGGGTTTAATTTCATCTTTGAACTGATCTTCAATATCGTCCTTGCGCCCGTGATCGTGCGCGTCAGCGACCTTGTCGCCGGCCGTTTCCGCAAATAAGCGCAAAAAAAGACCCGGAAACGGGTCTTTTTTTCTGGTTTCAGATGCCGGATTTGACCTTGGCGTCCTTGCCGATCTTATCGCGCAGATAGTAGAGCTTTGCGCGGCGGACTTTACCGCGGCGCACCACGTCCACCTGAGCGACGTTGGGGGAATGGATCGGGAACGTTTTTTCCACGCCGCAGCCGTAGGAAACGCGACGGACCGTAAACGTCTCGGAAATACCGCCGCCGTGACGGGCGATCACGGTACCTTCGTACATCTGGATCCTTTCCCGGTTTCCTTCTTTGATGCGGTTGTGGACTCTCACCGTGTCGCCGATCCCGAACTCCGGCAGAGTTTCCTTCAATTGCTCGTTTGCAAAAGCCTCAAGTTTAGTCATGGGCTCCTCCTTAAATACCGAACATTCGTACCGAGCGTGGCAGCGGACTGTTCTGACAATAACGGGAAAAATCCCGCAAGCTTGTTTATTATACAATATCCCGATCCAAAATGCAAGAGTTTTTTAAAAGAAAATCAAAATCGCCGTTTTCTCCGATTTTTTATCGGTTCGGATCGGTTTTTTCTCACAATTTCGTGTTGATTTTGGGAATCTACTATGCTAAAATATATTATATTCACAGTATAGGGGAACGACTGTCATGAAACACCTGATTCTCATCTTACGCGGGATCACCGTCAACGCAGCCGACCGGTGTTCCGTTTTTGATATTCTGGAAAAGGCGGACACACCCTGCCTTGACCGCCTCGCCGCCGAGAGCGCCGCGGGACTTTTTACCGACGAGAAGACGCAGCTGTCCGATTTCAAAGACGTTTACGGTTTTTCCATTCTCTCGGAAGCCGTGTATTCCGACACGCCGGAAAAACTGGACGGGATCCTTGCTTTCCTCAAGGACTTTTACACTCACGAAAACGGCGATCTCGCGCTTGAGCTTTCTCTTGATTTCGGCGGGAAGCCCTCTTCCCTGTCGAAAAATCTCTTGGAACGCTTTGACTCTGACTTTCTTTCTCCGCTGATCTCTTTTCTCGCTTCCGCCGGCGATTCCTTCAAGCTCGCTTTCCTCCTCTCCGATGGCAACGAGAGCGAGGGGAAAGGCGAGATACCCTTCTTTGTCTATTCCAGCGCCGCTTCCTTTTCCGTATCCGAGGATGTCTTCACGCTCCGAAGCGCAAAAAAGACCGGGATCTCGCTTGACGGATGCCGAAACCTGCTCTTTCTGCTTTATTCGATCGAAGAGTCCGAAGCCGACGAGGCGCAGCGCATCCGCGCCGACCAAAACCTTATAACCGGGACTCATCGGAAAGAATCCTACGACTATACCGACAGCAAGCAAAGCGGCGAGATCGTCCTCGACTACGTTTCCTCTTACGACCGGTCCGAGCGCATCAAAAAACCGTTTTACAAAAGCGCGGCGCTCTTTTTCGACTGGTTTGAGATGCTGCTGATCTCCTGCTGCTGCGTCCTCTTTCTCTTTTCCTTTGTGATGCGTCCCACGCGCGTTGTGGGCGCTTCGATGGAAACCACGCTGCTCGAAGACGATCTCCTCATCGTCAGCGATCTCTTCTACACGCCGGAACAGGGGGATATCCTCGTTTTTCAAAATCTCGACTCCGGCCGCAAGGAGCCGATCGTCAAGCGCGTGATCGCGGTATCCGGTCAATGGATCGATATCGAGTTCCACAGCGACAAAACGATGACGGTGAAGGTGGCGGACAGCGAAGAAGCGCTGGCAACCGCCGAACCGCTCGACGAATCGGATCACGTCCGCTTCGATCTGAATACGTCCCAGGTCCTTTCCGACCATACCTATCCCCTCCGGGTCCCGGAGGACTGCTATTTCTGCATGGGGGACAACCGCAACCATTCGCTTGACAGCCGCAGCTACTCGATCGGCTTTGTCAAACGGGATACCATCATCGGCAAGGTCATCTTCCGGATGCTCCCCGTCGACCGTCTCGGATTCGTCAATTAAACAAAGGAGATCTTATGCCGGAAAAGGAAATCCAGTGGTTCCCCGGTCATATGCAGAAAACCCGCTATCTGATCGCGGAAAACCTGCGAGACGTCGATCTCGTGCTTGAACTGCGGGACGCGCGGATCCCGGAAAGCTCGCGCAACCCCGAGATCTACCGTCTGACCGAGGGAAAACCTCTTCTCACCCTTCTCAACAAAGCCTCCCTCGCCGATCCGGAGGTCAGCCGCAGCTGGCTTGCCTTTTACAAAAAACAGGGGCGAAACGTCCTGTTGACCGACTGCACGACGGGCGAGGGCGTTTCCTCGATCCGATCCGCCGCGCGCTCGATCCTGCGGGAGAAGCTGGCGCACTGGGAAGAACGGGGTCTGAAAGGAAAACACATCCGCCTGATGATCCTCGGGATCCCGAACGTGGGCAAATCCTCCCTCCTCAACCGTCTGGCCGGGCAAAAGCTTGCCAAAACGGAAAACCGCCCCGGCGTGACCCGCGACAAGCAGTGGGTCACCGCGGGCGATATGGAGCTTCTTGACATGCCGGGTGTCCTGTGGCCGAAGTTCGGCTCGCGGCGCATCGCGGAGCATCTCGCGTTTACCGGTACGATCCGCAAGGAGATCCTCGACGAGGAGGAGCTTGCCGCCAAGCTCGCGCTCCGTCTGCGGGAGCTGTACCCGCAGAAGTTGGCCGAGCGCTACAAGCTGGACGCCGCTTTTCTTTCCGAAGCGGAGACCGGTTACCGGATCGTGGAGGAGATCGCGCGACGCCGCGGCTTTCTTGTTTCCGGCGGGGAGCCGGATACCGCCCGCGCCGCTCTTACGCTGCTTGACGAATTCCGATGTGCCCGGATCGGGCGCATCTCGCTGGAGAGACCGGAGGACGCCGATGCTCGGATATGACTATGAAAACGCGCTCAAGCGCGAAGGTTACGCTGTTGTGTGCGGAATGGACGAAGCCGGCCGCGGACCGCTTGCCGGCCGCGTTTACGCCGCGGCGGTCGTTCTCCCGGACGGACTCCTGATCGACGGCCTGAACGATTCCAAAAAACTCTCGGAGAAAAAGCGCGAGGCGCTTTATGAGATCATCCTGCGGGAGGCCGTTTCCTGCGGGATCGCCTACGCCGAAGCCGCCGAGATCGACGAGATCAATATTCTCAACGCCTCTATGCTGGCAATGCGCCGCGCCGCGGCTCTCCTTTCGCCGGCGCCGGACGCGGGCATCGTGGACGGGAACACCTCCCGCGGGTTTCCCTTCCATACCGTTACACTGATCAAGGGGGATTCCCTTTCCCCTTCCGTCGCGGCCGCCTCGATCTTAGCGAAGGTCTCGCGCGACCGGTATATGAAAGAGCTCGCCCTCCGCTATCCCGCCTATCACTTTGAACAGCACAAGGGGTATCCGACGGAGGAACACAGACGGATCCTGCGGGAGATCGGCCCTTGCCCCGAGCATCGCCGCTCTTTCCTCTCTTTCCTTGCCAAATGATGCTGCCGATCAAAGCCGTCGGCAAAGCGGGCGAGCTCGCCGCCGCCGAATATCTTATCAAACTCGGATACCGGATCCTTGAGCAAAATCGCCGGATCGGAATGAAGGAAGCAGACATCATCTGTCAAACAGATGAGTATCTTGTTTTTGTTGAGGTCAAGACGCGTCTTTGCCGGGATCCGGACGGGGAAAAACCGTGGGAAAGTTACGTCGGCCGCGCGTCCGGCATGGTCGACAGCGCCAAAAAACGCAACCTTCTTATGGCGGTCAACGCCTATATGAAGCGCTACTCCCCTCCCTACGTCCCCCGCATCGACGTGATCGAGGTCTATCTTGCCCCGGACCGGCGCGTTTTGGCGATCGAGCAGATCGAAGGCGCCGTGACCGGAAATACCCGCCTGAAACGGAGAAAACGCCCTTGACGACACCTCTCTCCTTTTTTGATCTTCACTGCGATACCCCGCTCCGCCTCTGGCAGACCGGAAGCGAGCTTGAAAAGAATGCTCTCCACGTCGATCTTGACCGCGCGGCTGGCCTTTCCCGCTATCTGCAATGCGCCGCGATCTGGAGCGACCGCCGCTATTCCGACGAAGAAGCGCTTGCCGTCTTTTTCGAGAGCGAGCGGTATTTCCGCGCCGAAGCGAAAAAAAACGCCTGCCCGATTTTGACCGGCGACGGGTTTCGCTCCTTTGCCGGGCGGCGCGGATTTCTCCTCACGCTGGAGGACGCCCGGCTCCTCTGCGGCGATCTTGCCAACGTTGACCTTCTCTTTTCGTGCGGTGTGCGCGTGGTCACGCCCCTTTGGGCGGGCGTTTCTTCGATCGGCGGGGCGCACGATACCGACGAAGGACTGAGCGCGTTCGGCCGCGCCGCGGTCCGCCGTTTCGGCGAGCTCGGCGCGATCCTCGATCTCTCCCACGCCTCCGACGCCTCGGCCGAGGAGATCCTTTTTCTCGCCGAAAAACACGGGTTTCCCGTGATCGCCACCCATTCGGACTCCCGAGCGGTCAACGCTCACTCGCGCAACCTGCCCGATCCGCTCCTTTCCAAGCTGGTCAAAGCCGGCGGGATCGTCGGCCTCTCCCTCTGCCGGGAGCATCTTCGCTCCGCCGAGCGCTGCACGCGGGAGGATATCCTCGCGCACCTCGCGCATTTTCTCTCCGCCGCGCCGGAGAGCGCGGTCGCGTTCGGCTGCGATTTCGACGGGACCGATCTGCCCGACGGAGTCGACGGCATCGGCTCGATCCCTTCCCTCTTTTCCTATTTAGAGGAAAACGGGATCCCGCACAAAACCCTGGAGAAGGTCTTTTTCCAAAACGCCTATTCCTATTTCACGAAGCATCTGTCATAAAAAGGAGAAGTTATGAACTACATCAGCACACGGGACGCGAGACTGACCAACGAAAGCGTTTCCGCCGCCTGCGCGATCAAGCGCGGCCTTGCGATCAACGGCGGACTTTATATGCCCCGGCGTATCCCGCAGCTCGAGGAGGGGGAGCTCGCCTCCTTTCTCCCGCTTTCCTACGAGGCGCTCGCGGCAAAGGTGATCGCCAAGTATCTGACCGATTTTACCGAGGAGGAGCTGCTTTCGTACGCGGGGCTGGCCTACTCTCCCGACCGTTTCCCGGAGGGGGCGATCGCCCTTTCCCCCGAGATCGGCGGTCAGTTTTTTATCGAGCTTTGGCACGGTCCCACCTGCGCCTTCAAGGATATGGCGCTCCAGCTGATGCCGCGGCTTCTCGCCGCCTCCCTGAAAAAAACGGCGGAGCACCGCACCGCCGTCATCCTTGTCGCCACCTCCGGCGATACCGGTAAGGCGGCCCTGGAGGGCTTTTCCGGCGTGGACGGGGTAAAGATCCAGGTTTTCTATCCCAAGGGCGGCGTCAGCCGCGTGCAGGAGCTGCAGATGGTGACCCAGGAGGGCGGCAACGTCAAGGTTTCCGCCGTGGAGGGGAACTTTGACACGGCGCAGACCGAGCTCAAACGCATCTTCATTGACAAGGAATTCGCCAAGACGGTGAGAGAGTCCGAAGCGATCCTCACCAGCGCGAACTCGATCAACTTCGGCCGGCTCGTCCCGCAAGTCGTCTATTACGTCTACTCTTATCTGGAGCTGGTGCGGTGCGGCCGCGTTTCCCTCGGTTCTCCCGTCGACGTCTGCGTGCCGACCGGCAACTTCGGCAACATTCTCGCCGCTTATATGGCGAAGCGGATGGGCGTTCCCTTCCGCCGTTTTATCTGCGCCTCCAATCAAAACAACGTCCTGACCGATTTTATCCGCACCGGTCACTATACCAAAAAGCGGGACTTCCATCTGACGATCTCCCCCTCGATGGACATCCTGGTCTCCAGCAATCTGGAACGTCTCCTCTATCTCATCGCCGGCGACGAAAAAGTCCGCCTCTGGATGCGCGCCCTGCGGGAGACGGGAGAGTATACCGTGGATCCCGAAACGCTCGCCGCCCTGCAAAGCGAGTTTTCCGGCTATTTCTGCGGTGAAACCGAAACAAAGGAAACGATCCGGCGCACGTTTGACTCCTTCGGTTATCTGATCGACACGCACACCGCCGTCGCCGCCAACTGCGCAGAACAGTACCGGCGGGAAACGGGCGGCGATCTTCCGATCCTGACCGCCTCCACCGCCAGCCCCTTCAAGTTTGCCGCGGCGGTTTACGAAGCGCTGACGGGCGAACACACGGACGACGCGCTCAAAGCCCTCGATCTTCTTGCCGCCCGCGCCGGACGCCCGATCCCGGCGCCGCTGGCCGCCTGCACGAAAAAGCCCGTCCGCTTCACCGAGACGGTCACGACAGACGGGATGCGCCCCTCGATCGCCGAGTTCATCCGGTAACGCCTATGTCTCTTTACACGATCGCCGATCTCCATCTTTCGACCGGTCCCGGAACGAACAAGTCCATGGAGGTTTTCGGACACCGCTGGACCGGATATCTGGATAAGATCGAAAAAAACTGGACCTCTCTCGTCTCCGCTGACGATACCGTGATCCTGCCCGGCGACCTCTCCTGGGCGCTCTCCCCAGAAGAAGCGGTGGAGGACCTGCGGTTCCTCGATTCCCTTCCCGGCGCCAAGATTATCTCAAAGGGAAATCACGATCTCTGGTGGGCAACGGCGCGAAAGCTGAAAAACCTGTTTGAAGCGAACGGGATCACCACGATCCGCCTGCTCCACAATTCCGCTTTTCTTGCGGAAGGCCTTCTGATCGCCGGAACGCGCGGCTGGTTCAACGACAATTCCCTGAACGTCCCGAAGGGGACTGACTACCAGAAGCTCGTCAACCGGGAAAACGGACGGCTCAAAGCGAGTCTCCGGATGGCGCGCGCGCTTTCTCCGGACGCGCCGATCCTTGCCTTCTTCCATTTTCCGCCCGTGCGCGGGGCGTTCGTCTGCCGCCCGCTTGTCGACACACTGCACGAGTTCGGCGTAACGGAAGTCTACTACGGGCATATCCACGGCGACTATCTCACCCCCCGCACCGCCCTCTTTGAGGGGATCCGGATGACGCTGGTTTCCGCGGACGCGCTCAACTTTATCCCTTTCCGCATCCCGCCGCCGGTTTCTTTCTGATTTTTCCCTGTTTTCCTTGACAAAAGACAAAAAATTCTATACAATTACTTTGTTTGTAAAAAAATGGAGGATATACAAAAATGGCTTTCATCAAATCCGAAGAAAAAAGCAAAAACCAGTACGTGATCGAGTTTTCTATCGAAAAGGAGACCTTTGACGCCGAAGTGACAAAGATCTTCCGGGAGAAATCCCGCAACATCACCGTCCCCGGCTTCCGCCGCGGCAAAGCGCCCCGTCCCGTGATCGAGAAAATGTACGGCAAAGGCGTTTTCTATGAAGACGCGCTCAACAACCTGATCCCCGCCGCGTATGCCGAGGCGGAAAAGGCGTCCGGGCTTGAGATCGTTTCCCGTCCCGAGTTCGATCTCGACGAGATCGGAGAAAGCGGCGTGCGCGTGCTGGCGACCGTCTGGGTCAGACCCGAGCTTACCATCAAGGGCTACAAGGGGATCGAGGTGGAGCGCCACTATCATCCCGTGACCGAAGAGGAGATCAACGACCGCATCAAGGGCGTGCGCGAGCGCAATTCCCGCACCGAGGACGTGACCGGCAGACCCGCCGAGGCGGCCGATATCGCCAACATCGACTACGAGGGCTTCTGCGACGGCAAGGCCTTTGAGGGCGGCAAGGGCGTCAGCCAGGATCTCGTTCTCGGCTCCGGCACCTTTATCCCCGGTTTTGAGGAGCAGATCGTCGGCAAGGAGGTAGGCGCCGAATTCGACGTCAACGTCACCTTCCCCGAGGAGTATCACGCAAAAGAGCTTGCCGGCAAGCCCGCCGTTTTCAAGTGCAAACTGAACGCGCTGAAGCGCAAGATCCTGCCCGAGCTTGACGACGAGTTCGCGAAAGACGTTTCCGATTTTGACACCTACGCTGAATATCTTGCCGACGTGAAGGCAAAAATCACCGAAGAGCATGAAAAGCACGCGGAGTCTCACCTGGAAGAAAGCCTCGCCGACGCGCTCGCCTCCAAGCTGGAAGGCGATATCCCGGCCTGTATGTTCGATGCGGAAGCCGAGAACATCGTCCGCGACTATGAAATGAGCCTCCGCCGCAGCGGGCTCTCCCTTGACGACTACATGAAGTATACGGGCAAAGACCTCGCGGGTCTGAAAGCGGAAATGATGCCCCGCGCTGAAAAATCCGTCCGCACCCGTCTTGCTCTGGAAACGATCGCCGAAGCGGAAAAGCTGGAAGCGACCGACGAGCAGATCGACGCCGAGCTGAAAAAGATCGCGGACGCCTACGGGATTGACGCCGACAAGATCGGGGAGTACGTCCCGCGCGAAAACGTCAAGCGCGACGTCCTCGCCGAGAGCGCGATGAAACTGGTCCGCGACTCCGCTAAGATCACCGAGGAAGCGGAAGGCGAAAAGCCCGCCAAGGCGAAAAAGGCGCCCGCCAAAAAAGCGGACCCCGAGAAGAAGCCCGCTGCCGCCAAAAAGCCCGCGGCGAAGAAAGCCCCGGTGAAAAAGGAAGCGGCTGCCGAAAAGGCGGAAAAACCCGCAAAAACCACCAAAAAGAAAGCGGAACCGAAAGAAACGAAATAACGCGCCTGCCAGAAAGGATAGCACATGAAGAACACAAACACCGAAAGAGCCGCTCTGGTCCCTTACGTGATCGAACAGACGAGCAACGGCGAGAGATCCTTTGATATTTTTTCCCGCCTGCTTTCCGACCGGATCGTTATCCTCTCGGATGAGGTAAGCGACGTAACCGCTTCTCTCTGCGTAGCGCAGATGCTCTATCTGGAATCCGTCGATCCCGACAAGGACATCAACCTCTATATCAACAGCCCCGGCGGATCGGTTTCCGCAGGACTCGCGATCTACGACACGATGAACTTCGTGAAATGCGACGTTTCCACGATCTGTATCGGGATGGCGGCGTCGATGGGAGCGTTCCTCCTCTCCTCCGGCGCAAAGGGAAAGCGCTTCGCTCTTCCCAACAGCGAGATCATGATCCATCAACCCTCCGGCGGCAGCCGGGGGCAGGCGTCAGATATCAAGATCCAGGCCGACCATATCCTCAAAACCAAAGACCGCCTGAACCGCATCCTCTCCGCAAATACCGGACGGCCGCTCGAGGAGATCGCGCGGGATACCGACCGCGACAACTTCATGTCGGCGGAGGAGGCGCTTGCCTACGGTCTGATCGACGAAGTGATCGCAAAACGCAAATAAGAGCCGAAAGGACGAAACGCGTGGCAAATTCCAAACACACCACACCGCCTCTCCGCACCTGTTCCTTCTGCGGGCGCAACGAGCGTCAGGTCCTCTTTCTTATTCCCTCCCCGATCTCGGATTGCTATATCTGCGATACCTGCATCGACGCCTGCAACGGCATCCTCTCCGAGACGGCCGAGCAAACCGCGCCCGCCGAAACGAGCGAGAAAAAGCTCCCGATCCCGCAGGAGATCAAAGCGACGCTGGACGCCTACGTCATCGGACAAAGCGAGGCGAAAGTCGCGTTAAGCGTCGCGGTCTATAACCATTACAAGCGCATTTCCCTGCTCGACCGGAAAGCGGACGCGAAAAAAGCGGACAAAAAAACGGAAAACGACCCGATCGCCGCGGCTCTGTCCCCCGACGTTCAGCTCCAGAAAAGCAATGTTCTTCTGATCGGTCCCACCGGCGTCGGCAAGACCTATCTCGCGCAGACGCTGGCGAAGACCTTTGACGTTCCCTTTGCGATCGCGGACGCGACCACCCTGACCGAGGCCGGCTACGTCGGAGAAGACGTGGAGAATATCCTGCTCCGTCTGATCCAGGCGGCCGACTACGACGTGTCGCGCGCGGAGCGCGGGATCATCTATATCGACGAGATCGACAAGATCTCCCGCAAGGGGGAAAACCGTTCGATCACGCGCGACGTATCGGGCGAAGGGGTGCAGCAGGCGCTCCTCAAGATCCTCGAAGGCACCGTCTCCAACGTTCCTCCGCAGGGCGGAAGAAAACACCCCAATCAGGAGTTTATCCAGGTCAATACCGAGAATATCCTCTTTATCTGCGGCGGCGCGTTCGACGGGCTGGAGAAGATCATCGAAAAACGGATCAACTCCTCCGCCATCGGCTTCAACGCCGGCGTCCGGAGCAAAGCCGACCGCAAGGATCTCTTGCGCTTTGCCACGCCGCACGACATCGTCAAATTCGGACTGATCCCCGAGCTTGTCGGGCGGATGCCCGTGCTGGTTTCCCTCGACCATCTGGACGAAGACGCCCTGGTCACCATCCTCTCGGAGCCGAAAAACTCCATCATCAAACAGTATAAAAAGCTCTTTGCGATGGAAAACAAGGAGCTTCAGTTTGAAGACGAGGCCTGCCGCATCATCGCCCGCAAGGCGATCGAGCGGAATACCGGCGCCCGCGGTCTGCGCGCGATCATCGAGGAGCTGCTCCTTCCGGTGATGTTTGAACTTCCCTCCAAAACCGAGGTCAAAAAAGTCGTGGTGACCGCCGCGTTTGCCGACGGGAAAGAAGCGATCCGCTATGAGTGATCGCTCAGAACGCAAAAAAGGACACCTATGGAAACACTGATCCGGTTTGACGTACTGATCCTGATCCCGCTTTCGCTCCTTGGGCTTGCCGCGGCGATCGTGCTTCTCGTTTTGCAAAGAGAAAAAAACGGCGTCCGCCCTCCGCGCGCCCGCGGATACCGCGTTGCGGCGATCCTTCTCTTCGTGTTCGCCGCCGTTCCGCTGGCCGTTATCCCCCTTCTCTATCTCGCGTCGCTCCTTTATCGTTTTTTGCCCGGCTTTCTCTACTCGTTTTTCAAATCTCTCTGACCCTCACACGGATCCAAACAAAGATCCCGTCGGTTTGCGCCCGACGGGATCTTTTTTCGTTTTTCGGAAGAGATACGGGGCGGACGTTCAGTCCTCGCAGCGGGCATCGTAGATCGCCCGCTTTTCCCGGTAAAAGGCCTCGTACCGCCCATCGTCGAGCGCCTGCCGGATATCGCGCATCATCTCGTTGTAAAAATAGAGATTGTGGATCACGCAAAGGCGCATCGCAAGCGCTTCCCGCGCCTTGAAGAGATGGCGGATATACGCGCGGCTGTGATGGCGGCAGGCCTCGCATCCGCAGACGGGATCGATCGGCCGCGGATCCTCGGCGTATTTTTCGTTATTAAGATTGATCTTGCCGAAATGGGTAAAGAGATTGCCGTGGCGGGCGTTGCGGCTGGGCATCACACAATCGAAAAAGTCCACGCCGCGATAGATCCCTTCGAGAATATTGACCGGCGTTCCCACGCCCATCAGGTATCTCGGCTTGTCTTTCGGCATATAAGGCTCTACCGCCTCGATCATTTCGTACATGACGGGCGCCGGTTCCCCCACCGCGAGCCCTCCGATCGCGTACCCGTCGAGTTCGTACTCCGCGATCGTCTTCATATGTTCGATCCGCAGATCGGCATAGGTGCATCCCTGGTTGATCCCGAAGAGCAGCTGCTGCGGATTGACCGCCGTGGGAAGAGCGTTAAGGCGCTTCATTTCCTCCTGGCAGCGGAGCAGCCATCGGGCGGTACGGTCGGCGGACATTTTTGCGTAAGCGTATTCCGCCGGGTTTTCCACGCATTCGTCAAACGCCATCGCGATCGTGGAGCCGAGGTTGGACTGGATGCGCATCGACTCCTCCGGCCCCATAAAGATCCGCTTGCCGTCCATGTGAGAGGAAAATGCGACACCCTCCTCCGTGATCTTACGGAGCTGCGCAAGGGAAAAAACCTGGAAGCCGCCGCTGTCTGTGAGGATCGGACCGTCCCAGGACATAAAGCGGTGGAGCCCCCCTAACCGGCGGATCAGGTCGTCGCCCGGCCGAATATGGAGATGATAGGTGTTGGACAGTTCAACGGTGCAGCCGATCTCCTTGAGATCGAGCGCGGAGAGACCGCCTTTGATCGCGGCGCTGGTCCCCACGTTCATAAAAACGGGCGTTTCGATATCGCCGTGTACCGTGCGGAGAACGCCGCGGCGGGCGGCGCCTTCCGTCTTTTTTATAACAAACATAACGTTATTTCGTCCTTTGGAAGCTTCTGTCGAGATAAGCGCGGGAAAGCACGGTCACAACCGGCCGGCCGTGCGGACAGACGCGGATATCCTCGCAGCGGGAAAGCTCCCCGCAGAGCCAGCGGAGGTGTTCCTCGCCGTCATAGCGGCCGCCCTTCATCGCCGCCTTGCAGGAGGCGGTATAAAGGGAACGCCGGAAGAGATCCTCCTTCATCCTTACGGCGGAAACGCCGCTCCCCTCCGCGAGAAGCGAGGCGGCGGAGGAAAGGAGATCGGCTGCCTGGGGAGGGGTGAGGATCCCTGGGATCTGCGTAACGTCCGCTCCGTCGTCGGAAACGGTAAACTCAAACCCAGCCCGGCGGACGTCCTCTCCGTACTCCTCCAGGGCGGCCGTCTCGACCGGCGTCAGCCGGAGGCGGATGGGAACGAGGAGAAGCTGCGGGGGCGCGTCGTCGGCAAAGCGGGTACGGATCAGACTTTCGTAGATCACACGCTCGTGCGCCGCGTGCTTGTCGATGATCAGGAGCTCGTCCCCGCGCTCCGCCAGGATGTAGGTCTCAAAGGCGATCCCGAGATAGCGGATGGGAAAACGGGCGGGCGTCTCCCGCGCGGCGCTCTCCTCCGGCTGTTCGGCGGGGGGAGCGGATTTGGCAAAAGCAGGCTCGGCGGGTCCTTCGTAACCCGCCGGCGGCGCCGCATATTTTTGATACCCGGCGTAAAAATCGGAGGGCGGGGCACTGGAGAGAGGGGCGTGCGCCGAAAAGGACGGGAAAAGCGGCTCGGTTGCCGCGCGAGGCAGCGTTTTTTCCTGCCGAGGTGTTAAAACGGCGTCAAAGAGCGTGTCCGCCGGCGCTTTCGGCTCGGTCCGGTCGCGCATCGGAACGGAAACGGTCGAGAGCGGGAGACGGAAAGACTCGCTTTGCCCGGCGGGGGCAGGCGTTTTCTCCTCCGCCGGCAGGGCGAGCGCGGCGCGCTGAACGTCGTTTTTGATCGCGGTGCGAACGGCGTAATAGACCGCCTCGAAAACCGCGCGCTCGTTTGAAAACTTTACTTCCAGTTTGGCGGGATGGACGTTCACGTCCACAACGCCGGGGGAAAGCGTGATCCAGAGGCAGGCGGTCGGAAACTTCCCTTCCGGCAGATAGGACTGGTACGCCTGCTCCACGGCGGCCGTTGCCGTTTTCGAGCGGATATAGCGCCCGTTGATAAAGAAGTTTTCAAAGCTCCGATTGGCGTGTACCTGCGCAGGCGTTCCGATATAGCCGGAGACAAGGATGCCGCCCGCTTCCTCTTTGACGGGGACGAGGGAGGCGGCAAATTGCCGCCCGAAGACGGAGTAAAGGGCGTTTTTGCGGTTCCCGTCGCCGGCGGTGGTGAACTTTTCCGCGCCGTCCGAGAGATAGGTAAAGCGGATCTCGGGGTGCGAGAGCGCGACCTTTTCCGCAACGAAGGAGCAGGACTGCGCCTCGGTGCGATCGGACTTCAAAAACTTTTGCCGGGCGGGGACGTTTGAAAAGAGGTTTTCGACCAGAACGGTCGTACCGCGGGCGCAGCCCACCTCGCTGATCCGGGGAACGCGACCTGCTTCCGCCTCCAAAAGGGCGCCGACGTCCGCGTCGGCGGTGCGCGTCAGGATCCGGACGTCAGAGACGGCGGAGATCGCGGCAAGAGCCTCGCCGCGGAAGCCGAGCGTCAGGATCTCGGAGAGATCCTCGGCGCGGCTGATCTTGCTCGTCGCGTGGCGGAGAACGGAAAGCGGCAGATCCTCCGGGGTCATCCCGCAGCCGTCGTCGGTCACGCGGATAAGGGAGATCCCGCCCCGGCGGATCTCGGCGGTAACGGCGCTCGCACCCGCGTCGATCGCGTTCTCAAGCAGTTCCTTGAGAACGGAGGAGGGTCTGTCGACCACTTCTCCGGCCGCGATGAGATTGGCGACGGAAAGTTCCAGTTTATTGATATGAGGCATACTTCCTCCTTCAGGACTTCAGTTTCCCTTTTAGCTCCCAGATGAGATTGATCGCCTCGATGGGAGTCAGCGTGTTGAGATCGGTTCCGGCAAGACGGTCCGCGATCTCCCGGTTGACGTCCTCCTCGATTTGGGAAAAGATCGTATCCGGCTCGTCGCCGCGCGTCTGCGCGGCGCGGGCAAGCGTTTCCCGTCCCTCGGCGAGAGGCGCGTTTTCCTCGATCCCGCGCAGGATCTCCTTCGCGCGCCGGATCACATCCGAGGGGATCCCCGCCAGCTTTGCGACCTCGATGCCGTAGCTGTCGTCGGTGGAGCCGGGAACGATCTTGCGCAAAAAGGTGATCGTATCGCCCTTTTTCTTCGCCGCGATATTATAGTTGACAACGCCGGGGATCTCCTCCTCCAGCACCGTCATCTCGTGGTAGTGCGTGGCAAACAGCGTCCGCGCGCCGATCTTTTTAGAGGCGGTATACTCCGCAACGGCGCGGGCGATGCTCATCCCGTCGTAGGTGCTGGTGCCGCGGCCGATCTCGTCAAAAATGATGAGGGACCGCGCCGTGGCGTTCCGGAGAATGTAGGCCACCTCGTTCATTTCCAGCATAAAGGTCGACTGCCCGCTGGCAAGATCGTCGGAAGCGCCGTCGCGGGTGAAGATCCGGTCTGCGATACCGATCCGCGCCTCCCGCGCGGGAACGAACGAGCCGATCTGGGCAAGCAGGGTAATGAGAGCGACCTGGCGCATATAGGTGGATTTGCCCGCCATGTTGGGCCCGGTGATCAGCATCAAACGGTGGTCGGAGGTGTTGAGTTCAGTATCGTTCGGGACAAAGTAGGAATTGCCCGCGAAACGCTCAACGACCGGGTGCCTCCCGTCGCGGACGGAGATCTTGTCGCTCTGATCGACCTCGGGGCAGACGTAGCGGTATTTCGCCGCCGCATCCGCGAGCGAGCAGGACACGTCGATCTGCGCCAGCTTGTCCGCCGCCGCGAGGATGCGCGGCGCCGCCTCGGTTACCTTGTCGCGTATCTCACAAAAGAGATTGTATTCGAGGGCGCACAGTTTATCGGTGGAGCCGAGGATGGTGCTTTCGATCTCCTTCAGTTCCTCGGTGATGTACCGCTCGGAGCCGGTCAGCGTCTGCTTGCGGATGTAGCGGTCCGGGACCAGCTCCTTTTGCGAGTTCGTCACTTCGATATAGTATCCGAACACGCGGTTATAGCTGACTTTGAGGTTTTTGATCCCGGTGGCTTCTTTTTCTCTGTTTTCCACGTCCCGGATCCAGGTCTCGCCGTTGCCCCGCACCGAGCGGAGAAAATCCACCTGCTCGTCATATCCGGGCGCGATCATGCCGCCTTCCCGCACGGTCAGCGGAGCGTCTTTGGCGATGGCGCGGCGGATCAGGTCGCGCAGATCGGAAAGATCGTCAAAGGTCGAAAAGAGCTCCCGAAACAGCGGCGAGGAAAGCCCGGCGATCCGCGCTTTGATCTCCGGGATCACGGCGATACTCTCGCCCACGGCGTACAGATCGCGCGCGTTGGCGGAGCCGTAGATGCTTTTTGTCGTCAGCCGTTCCAGGTCGAGAACGGAGGAAAGCAGCTCGCGCAGCTCCTGCCGCGTCTCAAAGTCGTCAAAAAGATCCTTCACGCCCTGCTGGCGGCGCCGGATCTCCGCCACGGAAAGCAGCGGACGCAGCAGCCGGCTGCGCAGCATCCTCCCGCCCATCGCCGTACCGGTCATATCGATCACGCCGAGCAGCGACCCCTGTTTTTCCTTTGTGCGGAGCGTTTCGGTCAGTTCCAGATTGCGGACGGTATTCACGTCGAGCTCCATATACCGCCCGTCGAGATAGAAATCAAGGGTATTAAGGAAGACGTTGTCCGTTTTCTGCGTTTCAGCAACGTAGGCAATCATGGCGGAAACGGCGGAGACCGTTTCCGGATAAGCGGTGAGGGAGAGGGCTTTCTCCCGGCCGAAGTACCGCTCGATCCGGTCCCGCGCCCCCTCGGGAAGAAAGAGCTCCTGCCGCTCCTCCGGGACCGTGCCGTTCATCCGTTCGTCGAGATACGCGGAAACGCGGGGGATCTCCGTTCTCGCTACGTTGAGAAGGATCTCGCTCGGCGCGTAGGCGGAAAGCTCCGTGCAGAGGCGATTGATCCTCTCCCCGCCGGTAAAGACGGTGGCGTAGATCTTCCCCGTCGTAATATCGGAAAAAGCGGCGCCCACCGCCGCTTCGGAAAAGGCGAGCGCGCAGAGATAATTGTTTTTTCTGTCGTCGAGGATGCCGGGATCGGTGATCGTGCCGGGGGTCACGACGCGGACGATCTCCCGCCGGACAAGTCCTTTTGCCGTGGCGGGATCCTCCGTCTGTTCGCAGACGGCGACCTTGTGCCCGTGTTCGATCAGCTTGCCGATATAGAGATCCGCCTTGTGGAAGGGGATGCCGCACATCGGAGCGCGTTCCGCCTCGCCGCAGTCCCGTCCGGTGAGGACAAGCTCCAGCTCTTTGGAAACGGTCTTTGCGTCGTCAAAAAACATCTCGTAAAAATCGCCGAGACGGTAAAGGAGGATATAGTCCTTATACTGGTTTTTGATGGCAAAGTATTGCTGCATCATCGGAGAAAGAGCCATGGATCAACTTCCTTTTTTCTTAGTGTTCGTGTCCGCAGCCGCCGTGGCAGGAGGAGCAGTCGTGGGTGCATCCGCCGTCCGGCATACTGCCGAAGATCGACATCGTGATCTGCCGGTTGACCGAGTCGATCAGCTCGTTCATCGCGTTCTGGGCGTTCAGATAGGTCTGATAGACTTCGCTGTTTGTGATCTCGTCAAAAAGATCCTTGACGCGGCCGTTGACCGCGTCGATCATCTTCTGGTCTTTTTCCGGTTTTGCGTACTCTTCCTGCAGGGCGGCCTGCTGTACGTTGTATTCAAAGATCAGCTTTTTGAGTTCCGGGTCCTTTTTATAAGCGTCCGACGCTTCAAAATACGCGACGGTAACCGGATCTTCCTTGATCAGCTCGCCAAGAGCCTTTGCGCTTTCCCTGATGTTCATTTTCTTTTCCTTTCAGACGTTATTCTTCGGTCCCGCGCAGAGCGTACGGCTCGGCGCCGGTGATCTTTACCTCAGTAAAGACGCCTTGCGGCGCGTTCCCCTCAAAGAGAACGAGTTTGTTGGAGTCGGTCCGCCCGGCGAGAACGGCGGGGTCGGTTTTGCTCGGCCCCTCCGAGAGCACACGGAAGGTTTTTCCCACCATGGCGGAATTGATCTCCTCCGAGACGGCGTTTTGCAGCGCAAGGAGGCGGTCAAAGCGGGCGTTCTGGACCTCCCGCGGGATCTGATCCGGCATTTCGGCGGCCGGGGTGCCCTTGCGCGGCGAATAGATAAAGGCGTAGATCATATCAAAGCGGACGGTACGGAGAAGGTCGAGCGTATCGAGAAAATCCTCTTCCGTTTCCCCGGGGAAGCCGACGATCACGTCGGTCGTGATCGCGATCTCCGGGACCTTTTCGCGCAGAGAGCGGACGAGAGAGAGATACCGCGCCCGGTCGTATTTGCGGTTCATTTGCCGCAGGATCCGGTCGGAGCCGGACTGGAGCGGCAGATGAAAATGCCGGGCGATCTTCGGCTCGCGGGCGATCACGTCAATAAGCGCGTCTGTCGCGTCCTTCGGGTGGCTGGTCATAAAACGGAGAACGAAATCCCCCTCGATCCGGCACAGGCGGTCAAGGAGCGCGGCAAAATCGCATCCGCCGCGATAGGAGTTGACGTTCTGCCCGAGGAGGGTAACGTCCTTGCAGCCGGCGGCGACAAGCTCGCGCACCTCGCGCTCCACTTCCTCGGCGGGGCGGCTGCGTTCCCTGCCCCGCACGTAGGGGACGATGCAGTAGGAACAGAAATTGTTACAGCCGTACATGACGCTCACCCACGCCTTAAAGCTTTCGCCCCGGTACGGGCGGACCGCTTCGGTCTGCGGGGCGGCGTCCTCGATAAAGGACCGCTTGTCGGCAAACGCGTCGCAGATGAGTTTGGGAAGGAGACTTTCACTTGCCGGAGGCATCGTGAAATCAACGTAGGGGAAGCTGTGCTTGAGCTGATCGCGGCGGTGCGGTTCCGCCGTCATACAGCCGCAGATCCCGATCACGAGCGTGGGACGGACGGCTTTGAGATGCTTGAACTGCCCGATCACGGAGAGCGCCCGGTTTTCCGCGTGTTCGCGGATCGCGCAGGTGTTGACAAGGATCACGTCGGCGTCGTCCGGCTCCTCGGCGATCACGCACCCAAGCGAGTTGAGCGCGCCCTTCAGGCGTTCGCTGTCCGCTTCGTTCTGCTGACAGCCGAAGGTGCGGACGAAAGCCGAAGGCGCGGAGCGCCCCTCGGCGGCGGCCGCGCCGGCGAGAAGCGAGCGGGCGGCGTCCCGGTATTCTTCAAAAACGGCGGATGGAGTCATGGCGTTTCAACAAACGAACCTTTCAGATTATCGGTCAGGGCGACGGTGCCGTCCGAGAGAAAGAGAACGGCGCCGAACTCCCTGTCGGTCTCGGAGAAAAAGGCGAGCGCCTCCTCCCGCCCCATCACGACAAAGGCAGTCGAGAGCGCGTCCGCGAGAAGTCCGTCCTCCGACCAGACGGCGGCGGACACGACGTCGCTGTCGGCAGGGCGGCCCGTGCGGGGATCCAGTATGTGAGAATAGCGCTGCCCGGCGTATTCGGAGTACCGCTCGTAATGCCCGGAAACGGAAAGAAAGCCGGAGCGCAGGAGAAGATACCCGGCGGTCTTTTCCGGCGCGTGGGGATCGGTAATACCGATCCGGAACTCGTAGGAGCCGTCCGCCGAATAGACGCCCACGTTGCCCCCGAGGGAAAGGACCGCGCGGGAACAGGAGGAGGCGCGCACCTTCTCCACAAGGCGCTCCGCGAGAACCCCTTTGGCAAAACCGCCGGCGTCGAGGAGCATCCCCTCCGGCAGAGAGGCGCTCCCGCCCGAGAGGGTGAGATCCGGGGAGGAAGCGGCGAGAGCGGCCGCGATCTCCTTTTCCGCGGGCGGCAGAAATCCCTCGCGCCCGACTCCCCAGAGGGAGGTCAAAGCGCCGAGCGTGGGGGAAAACGCGCCGTTTGTTTCCGTTTTGATCTTTGCGGCGCTGAGAAGAGCCGAATAGAGGGGATCGGAAAGCAGGGCTTTGCGTTCCCGGTTCAGTCTGGCAAGCTCGGAGTCGTCGAGATAAAAGGAAAAAACGTTCTCCAGCGCCCGCGTCTCCGCCTCCAGGTCGGATAAAAGCGCGTCGGCTTCCGGCTCGCTCATCCCGTAAATGGAAACGGTGTGGTAGGTATCAAAGGCAAAAAAGTCGCCCCGGCAGACCCGCTCCTGCGAGCAGGAGCCGAAGGAGAGCAAAAGAAAGAAAGAAAGAAGAACAAGAAAGAAACGTTTCACGGCGTGCGTTCTCCTTTCCCCGGAATCCTCTCCGCCGCGCGCAGGATCAGAACAAGGAGAACGCCCGTCACGATCCCGCTCGGCGCGGAGAGCGCGAGCATGGTCGGATAATAGAACAAAACGGGGAGAAAACCGTAAAAAAGCAAAGCGACGGCGCACTGTCCCGTGATATGGGCAGCGGCGGAGAGAACGGAAGCCCCGATCACCCCGATCCCGCGCCTGCGTCCGCAATCCGCAAGGAAAAGGACGAAAAAGGAGAGAAGGGCTCCGGAGAGCGAGAGAAGGAGCGCCGGCGCGCTGCCGAAGAGGAGAAACTGAACGAAGCACCGGAGAAGCGAAACGGCAAGCGCGTCCTTTTTGCCGAAAAGGCAAAAAACCGCCATCACCGCCACGTTCGGCAGTCCGAGCTTGAGTCCGGGGATCGGAAGAAAACCGGAGAGAAGAGATTCAAGATAGGAAAGGATGAGCGAGAGCGCGAGAAAGGCGGCGTCATACGCGAGCCGGCGGTTAGCCTGCGATCGCATCGTAATCGCCTCCTTGTTCGAGAGCGCGGACGCTGACGCCGGCGGGAACGCACACGATACTGCGCGTGCCGCCCGGGATCCTGCCCGCGCGTACGCAGAGCCGGTCCGGACAGTCGGCATAGGAAACGTAGGCTTCTCCCCCCTCGACCGTGACCAAAACGGTATAGCCGTTATGCTCAAAGCGGTACTCCGCGTCGGTCAAAAGCGAACAGACGGTCCGCTCCCCGCCGCAGAGGATCTCCACGCTCTGAGCGGGCGTTTTCCGCGCGGTAAGAGCCAAAAAAAGAGCGCCGGAAAGCAGGAGCACGGCCAAGGGGGCGAGAACGTCCCCGATTTTCAAACGATACTTTTGCATACTCACCCCATGATAGGATTATTATAGCAGAAGAGTGCGGTTTTTGCAAGCAAAAAACGAAAAAGCGGGAAAAGAAAAAGGCGTTTTTGCGCAAAAAGATCCCCGCGCCGCGCCGGAAGCGCGAAACGCGGGGAAAAAGCTAAAACGCGACCCCGATCTCCTCTTTCAGCTTGTCGAGGATCTTCTTTTCCAGACGGGAAATATAGGACTGGGAGATCCCGAGCAGATCCGCCACCTCCTTCTGGGTTTTTTCCGGATTGCCGTTCAGCCCGAAGCGCAGTTCGATGATCCGGCGTTCGCGCTCCTCCAGGGACTCGACGGCGCGGCGCACGATCTTTTTTTCCTCCTCGGTTTCGATATCCCGGTAGATCACCTCGTCGTCGATCCCGAGAATATCGGAAAGGAGCAGCTCGTTCCCTTCCACGTCCGTGTTGAGCGGCTCGTCAAGGGAAACGTCCCCCTTGCGGTTCTGATTTTTGCGCAGGACCATCAAAATCTCGTTTTCGATACAGCGGGAAGCGTACGTCGCCAGCTTGATATTCTTTTCCGCGTTGAAGGTATTGATCGCTTTCATGAGGCCGATCGTTCCGATCGAGATCAGATCCTCGACCCCGCAGTACCCTGTCTCAAAACGCTTGGCGATATAGACCACCAGCCGGAGATTGTGCTCGACGAGGGCGGAGCGGGCGGCGGGATCGCCGGGGAGAAGGGAAAGGAGCCGTCCCTCCTCCTCCGGGGAGAGCGGTTCGGGCAGCGTATCAGGACCGTTGATGTAAAAAACGCCGCTTTCCTTTTTCCCGAACCAAAGCCGCAGGACCTTCAAAAGCAGTTTGAAAAACCCCATACCTTCCTCCTATCGGGCGGGCAAGAGACAGTCGATCCCCTCGGGGAGGGCCGTCTCGCTCTTTAAGACCGCGATGTAATAGTTTTTTTCTTCCAAAGCGCGTCCTTTGCCGACCGTGATCTTATCCGGCCGCGCAAGGAAAACGGCGGAACGTCCCGCCGCCGTCACGCAGCAGGCGATCCGCAGCCCCGCCGGCGGGCGGGCGGCGAGCGCGCTTTCCTCTCCCGAGAGAAGGGCCGCTTCTTCGCCAAAGAGCCGCTTTGCCGCGTCCGCGCAAAGAAAGAGAACGGACGCGCCGCTGACCGGCTCACGCAGGAGATTTCCGCTGTCCGTCAGTCCCCGCAGGGTAAGCGTTTTTCCCTTCCAGACGACCGTTACCTCGCGCGCAGCATCAGCGGAAAAGCGGGCAAAACAGCGCGGCAGGAGGGCTGCAGCGCCGCAGCCGCAGAGAAAGAGAAACGGCGCAAAGCGCGCAAAGGAGAGACGGGGGAAAACGCCGGCGGCAAGCCGATATAAGACGGTAAAGATCCCGCCGGTGAGAAACGAGGCGCAGGAAACGAGAAAGGAAAGCCGGAAGAGGGAGTGGATCCGTTTTGCCGCAAACGCGACGCGGGTCATACAAAAGACAGCCGCGGTCGCCGTCAGATACTCTGCCCAAAGCGGCAAAGGAAAGAGGAGGAGAAGCGCCGCGTAGAGAGCGCCGAGCGAGGCGGAAACAGCGGTCCTTCCCGCTTTGCAGCGAACGCCGCCAACGAGAGCGGCAAGCCACAGCGAAAACGCGTCCAGCGAAAAGTTGACGAGAAAATACTCGTCGAGATAGACCGTGGGTTCCATCGTCTCACCTCCGTTTGCTTCATTCTACCATCAGAAAAACAAAAAACTTGTCAAAGAAAGAAAGAGAAAAAATCTCAGCGCAGCAAAAAAACGCGCCTCCTGGTAAGCGGAAGCGCGTTGATAAAAGAGAAAACGGAAATCAGCGGAAGAGAGCGGCCCCGTCCGCGCGGTAGAAGGCGGAGCGGAGCATACGGGCGGAAGGGGCTGCGCCGCAGCGCTCGCAGAGAAAGGAGCGGAGCTTGGAAGAAAAGAGATCCGGGTTGAGAAAATGCTCGGAGGAGACGGAAAGGAGCGCATGGATCTCCGTATCGGAAACACGCTCCCAGCTTGCGATCATCGGGCGAATATCGACGGTTTTGATCCCATCCTTTCCCTTCTTTTCCGCCGGAATTGAGGATTGAGCGAAAAAGTCGGAAACCGCCGCCGTCTGCGCTTCGTCAAGCGGCGCGGCAAAGGTCAGCGTATACGCGGCAAAGGCGATCTCGCTGAGTTTTCCCTCCGCCGGATAGAGCTCGCGGATCTCCAGTCCGAGCGGCGATACCTCGCGCAGACGGGAAAGAACCTCCGCCAAATCAAGCTCAGCCACCGTGCGAAAGTCAAGCAGCTCCGTTTTGCTCTCCGTCCCGAGGGGGAGCGGCGCGGAAAATACCATTTTGGGATGGGGATTAAAGCCCTCGGAAAAGGTAAGCGGAAGCTCCGCCCGCATAAAGAGGCGGGTAAAGGTACGGACCAGATCGAGATGAGAGACGTAGGCAAAAGTGCCGGCCTTCTCAAATCGCAGGCGGTACCGGTAATCGGTTACCTGGTTTTCTTTTTCCATAGACATTCCCCGAAGCGGTCTGCGCCGCAGCCGCTGCAGCCTTCCTTACAGTTTCTTGTCGGGAGTCCTTCGTACGCGCGCCGGCGCTCGCGGAGCAGATGCGCTTTCGTTACGCCGCAGTCGATAAAATCCCATGGGAGCAACTCCTCCTCGCCCATCTCGCGCAAGGCGAAAAAGTCTGGATCGATCCCCTCCTCCGCAAAACACGCCATCCACTCGTCAAAACGGAAATACTCGTCCCACGCGTCAAAGCGGAGTCCTTTTTGCCGGGCGCGCAAAAGCGCGCGCCCGAGCGTCCGGTTTCCTCTGGCAAAAACCGCCTCCAGATAGGAAACGTCCGCGCTGTGATAGTGATAGCGGATCTTGCGGGAGGTGATACTCTCGCCGAGAAGCTGCTGCTTGCGGGAGAGCTCTTCCCTGCTGTTCTGTCCTTCCCACTGGAAGGGAGTAAAAGGCTTCGGCACAAAGCAGGCGACCGAGACCGTCACGGACGGGGGCTTTTTCCGGTTGCGGTTCGGGTTTTGATAAAAGCGGTCGATCACCTTTTTCCCGAGCTCCGCGATCCCCCGGACGTCGTCGTCCGTTTCGGTGGGCAGACCGTTCATGAAGTAGAGCTTGACGGAGGTTTTGCCGTAATCGAACGCCAGATCGACCGCGTGGAAAAGATCCTCCTCGGTCAGCCGCTTGTTGATCACGTCGCGCAGGCGCTGCGTGCCCGCCTCGGGGGCAAAGGTAAGTCCCGAGGAGCGGACGGCGGAGGTGCGGTCCATCAGTTCTTTCGTAAAGGAATCCGCGCGCATCGAAGGCAGAGAAAGATTGACCTTCCGCTCTCCCGTCCAGGAGAGAAGCCGGTCGGTCAGCTCGTCGATCCCGCTGTAATCGGAAACGGAAAGACAGCAAAGGGAGACTTCCTCGTACCCGGTCTGCCGGTAGGTTTCGCGCGCCGCGGCGTCCACAACATCCGGCGTGCGCTCGCGCAGAGGGCGGGTCACGTGGCCCGCCTGGCAGAAGCGGCAGCCGCGGATGCATCCCCGGGAAAGCTCCACCGTGATCCGGTCCTGCACCGTGTCGATAAACGGCATAAAGGGCTTGGTGGGGATATATTTGGGATCGTTGAAATCGGAGATCACTCGTTTTTTGACGGTCGAGGGAACGTCCTCCCCAATCGGAGAAAAGGACGCGAGCGTTCCGTCCTTGCGGTAGGAAACGCGGTAGAGCGAGGGGACGTAAAAGCCTTCCAGCTTGGCAGCCTCGCGCAAAAACGCCGCGCGGGTATAGCGCCCCTCCCTTTTCATCCGTTTGAGAAGGTCGGCAAGCTCGGGGAGCGCCTCCTCCCCTTCCCCGATCGAAAACACGTCGAAAAAGTCGGCAAGCGGCTCCGGATTGTACGAGCACGGACCGCCCCCGAGGATGATCGGATCCTCCTCTCCCCGCTCGCTGGCGAGGAGCGGGATCCCGGCCAGATCCAGCATATTGAGGACGTTCGAGTAGCAAAGCTCGTACTGGAGCGTGAACGCCGCGATATCAAACGAGCGCACCGGATCGCGGCTTTCCCAGGCAAAGAGAGGAACGCCGTTTTCCCGCATCCGGTCCTCCATATCCGGCCAGGGGGCAAAGACCCGCTCGCACCAGACGTCCGGCGCGAGGTTGAGCGCGTGATACAGGACCTGCAGACCGAGGTTGGACATCCCGATCTCGTAGGAATCGGGGAAACAAAAGGCAAAGCGCAGGTTCACTGCGCTTTTGTCTTTCATGCAGATATTGTACTCGCCTCCGGTATACCTACCCGGCTTTTGAACAAGGGGAAAGAGTTCACTCAGTTCCATATTCTACCTTACAGAAAGAGTTTGGACAAAACGAATGTGGGGATCATCCAGAAGAATTGATAAAGGACAAGCCAGAGGGAGAAGAACGCCAGACTCGGGGCAAACAGGACGATGAGAAGCAAAAGCAGGATGCTGGCAAAGACGGAAACGCACTTGAGGATGTTGTTGGTGCGCAGAACGTGTACGATCCTGTCGCAAAGAAGCATCGTGCCGACCAGCTCGTTCGAAGAGCCGTTGCCGACCACGCCGCTGTCCGCGGCGCTGTACGCCTCGCCCGCGGTCCCGTCCGGCGTAACGTGAATGATCCGGAGCGACGCGCGGCGGAGATTGAGCTTCGCCTGCAGGAGGTGCTGGTCGATGTTGGGATCGGAAGTGCGGATCGCCACGCAGATCCCCGATTTATTGAGGGCGCGCAGAAGATCCTCAAAGTCAACGTCCATCGTGTACTGGACGTAGAACTTGGCGCAGAGCTCGCTGTCGATGCAGACGTACATGATGCCGACGTCGCCCGTCTTCAGATAGTCGCGGTCGTCAACGTCCGAGAAGGGGATGATCCCGTAGGACTGGAGAAAATCCGCCTTACCGATCAGGACCCGCTTCCCGCCGATCTCGCACTCGAGACCGCTGTCGCCGCTGCGGACGACCGTCGCGCGCTCGGATTTATCCAGATCGGAGGTCGCGTATTCAAACACGTCGGAGAGGGGGCCGCCCGCCTCGCGGAAAACGATGGCGGCGGTGCGCAGGACTTCCTCGATCTCCGCGTTTCCGTAAACCTTGAGATTGCGGAGCTTGACGCAGTAGGAAGGATAGACGTCTTTATCCCGGAAGGTAACGACCGAGGCGCCGGAATAGACGTAGGGTGCTGCGTCTCCGATGATGGCGGATTTTGCGTCATGGGCGAGCCGCTGGGCTTTGACAAAGGAGAAAATCCCGGCCGCAAAAACGGAGACGGGGAAAAAGGCGGCGATCGCGGTGTTGAAAATCGAGAGAGTGTAGGAAACGTCCTTCGATCTGACGGCGGCAAGAACGGCGAGCGCCGCAAGCGCGATCAAAGCCGCGGGGATCAGGATCCGGTCGGCAAGGGTGGGCGTTTTTTCATGGATCCGGTTGAAAAAGTTTTCCACAAAGTGAGCGTTGCCGAAGGAGATGACCTTGGGGTTTTCCTCGTCGAGCTCCTTTGAGAAGGCCGCTTTTTCCTTGGCGACAGACTCGTCGTTATCGGCAAAGCAGCACGCTTTCAGACCGGTCGTGGAAACGACGGCAAAGTTATCGGCGTCGGCGCGGGACTTGAGATAGGAAGCGAGGAGGCAAATCGTGAGCACAAATACGGCGGAAAAGCCGGAGAGACGGGCGGTCGCGGCCGCTTTGGTGCAGGCGATCACAACGGAGGAGATCACGTTGAGGACGGTCGCGCAAAACGCAAAGCTTCTGATGTCCGGCGTTTTCTTGATCAGTCCGGTCACGCCGTCGATCAGCTCCTCAAAGGCAAGCGCCGCGGCGATCAGAACGAGCTGAAGATCGACCATGACGTGGACAAGGGGAAACTCAGCCTGGCTCATCCAGCCGGAAAAACGGACGCCGAACAGAGGCAGGTTTTCATAGAGGAAAAGAAGGAAGAAGATTGCGGCGGACGCGATGAGTTTGACAAGCGAAACCGTCTTCTCTTTTTTGAAATAGCGTGCGACCTCTTCGTTCTGCGAAGCGGCGGTGTATTCGTAGACGCTATCGGAGGCGAACTCCTCGGAATCAAGCTGACCCTCTTTCGCTTTTGCTTCGGCAAATTCCTCGGCGACCTCTTTGCCGTAAATGTTCTCGACTTCGGAAACGGAGATGCCGAGCGCGATCAGCATATTGATATTCGGTTTGTTGCTGGCGAACGCTTCGGCGGCAGCCGGAGGCGCGGTCTCGTCCGCATCGGCGTCGGCGGGGCTGAAGGAGACGGTAGAAAAATCCGGGGCGGAAAAATCCGGAGCGTCGAAGGGATCCGGACCGTCGGAAGGATCCCGGCTCTCGGAACGGAGCGCGGCAAGATCGAACGCGATCGTCGGTTTTTCCGCGTCCTCAGCATCCGAGGCGGAAGGCTCCTCCTCTGCCGTTTTCTCCTCCAGATTGGCAAAAAAGTTGAACTTATCCTCGCCGTCTCCGCTCTCCCCGTCGGGCTCGGCTTTATCCTCGGCGGGTACGGTGATTTCCTCAAGGTCGGGGATGCGGATCGGTTTGGAGGCGGCGTCGTCCTCGCTCTGCATCACCTGCGCACGGATATAGGCAAGAAACGCGTCTTCCTCGCTCGCGGACTTTTCATCTTCGTCAAAAGAAAGGGAAAGAGCCGGACCTTTGGCGGCGGGCTCCGCCGTCTCGTCCGCGGCGGGATCAGCGCTGCGGGACGCGGGAGCATCTTCCGTTTCCTCTGTCAAACGGAGCGGCGGAAGATCGGCAGCGGCGCCGGAAAGCGCCGGTTCCGGCGTTTCGTCCGCCGGGATCGCAAAGGAAGTCTCCTCTTCGGCAGGCTTCGGTTCCTCCCCGCCGCTGACGGGTGTGGTCTCCGCGGGCGTATCGGGAGTTTCCTCAAAGACCGCGGTCGGCACGGTGATCGCGGCGTCGGACTCCTGCGTATCCTCGGGCGTCTCTTCCGGCGCAATCGGATTTTCGTCAACCCGGGACGTCTCTTCGGTTTTCTGCGGAGGCACGGGGTCAGGAGTGGACGGCTCTCCGCTTAACTGAAACTTGAGTTTCCGGATCAGTTCCTCGGGGGAAAACTGCTCGGAAGCGTTCCGTTCGTTTTTGTTGTCTTTCATGATAAACACTCCTTATTCCTGCTGCGAACCACATTCGCGGCGGCATTTTTCCGCAGCGAACAAGATGACTGCAGCCGCAGCGGATACGTTTAATGAATTGACCTTCCCGTGCAACGGGATGCTGATGATCTTATCACAGGTCTCAAGGACGAGACGGGATACGCCGAAGCCCTCGGAACCGAAGACAAAGGCGATCGGGCCGGAGAGATCCGCGCCGCCGTAATACTCTCCGCTCGCTTCCGCGGCGTATACCCACACGCCGTGGGACTGGAGCTGTTTGATCGCCGCCGTCAGATTGGGTACGCGCGCGACGGGGAGATGGGAGAGAGCGCCGGCGGACGCTTTTTCCGCAACGGCGGAAAAGGGCGCGGTGCGGTGCTTGGGAACGATCAGTCCGTTTGCGCCCGCGCACTCGCAGGAACGCGCGATCGCGCCGAAATTGTGCGGATCCTCGATCCCGTCAAGAAGAACGAAGAAAGGTTCTTTTCCTTCGGCGCGCGTCTGTTCTTCAAGCTGATCGAGCGTCAAAAACTCCATCGGAGAAACGAGCGCGACAACGCCCTGATGATTTCCGCCCTCCGCCAGCTTATCAAGCTTTGACTTGTCCGCCTCGGAAACGGGGATCTTTTTTTCCGCCGCTTTGGCGGCAAGCACGCTGAGAAACCCCTCGCGCTCTCCGCGCTTGAAAAAAACGCGGTCAACGCGCGTCCCGGTCTCCAGAATCTCCTTGACGGGATTCCGGCCGTAAACGACGCGAGACGCCGATTCTTCGGCGTCTTCCCTCCCGGAAAAAGGGGAGCGGGAAAGTGTACGCTGCGACATAGTACGCCCTTCTGCGACAATATCTTAAACTTAATTTTATAATAACATAAAAAAATTATTTTGTATATAGCAAAAACAAAAAATCTGAATTTTTTTCACAAAAAAAGAGACGCACAAAAACTGTGCGCCTCTTTTTTTGCATCTCTTCCGCAAAGGCTCAGTCGTTCTGCTGGGCTTTTTTAGCGGCAAAGCATTCGCTGCAAAGGACCGGACGGTCATTGGTCGGCTGGAAAGGAACTTTCGCTTCCTTGCCGCACTCAGCGCAAACGGTCGTGAAATACTCACGGGGCCCCTTGCCTGCGCTCTTGCGGGCATCACGGCAGGCCTTGCAGCGCTGGGGCTCGTTCTGGAAGCCCTTTTCAGCGTAGAACTCCTGCTCGCCTGCGGTGAAGACGAACTCCTGCCCACAGTCCTTGCACACTAATGTTTTGTCCTCAAACATGCTCTAGTACCTCGCTTAAAAAATATGGTAATTTCGCCCCAAGACGGATTCAAACCGACACCTTTGGTAACCAACGCTCTGCTTAAGCTATTTGGGCATATAAACGTAATGTATGAAAACGGAATCAGGATAGCATCTTTTTCAGTTTCCCGCGAATGCGGAACAGAGCGTTGGAAATGGATTTTTCCTGCTTTGAAAGCAACGCTGCGGTTTCTTTTGCCGTATAACCGGCCAGATAGAGATCAAACACCCGGTTTTCAAAGCCGGACAGTTCTTTTCGGAGGGATCGCACGATCGTTTCGGCGCGCTCGACTTCCCCCAGCACAACGGAGGGATCGTTGGCGCCTTCGTCGGAGCGTTCCCGCTCCTCCTCGTAGGAAAAAACGGGAGCGGAAGCGGCGCGTTTTTTGGCCGCCGTGATCAGAGAATTGGTGATGCAGATCTTGGCATAAAGCCCGAAACTGACGCCCGAGTCGCTCCGGAAAGTCCGGACCGCCTGAAGAAGCGCGATGATCGCCTCCTGTGAGAGATCTTCACTCTCCATTCCGCAATAACGGAAGGAGGCGACGGATCGGTTGATCAGGGGCGCGTAACGGTCAAGAAGATCGGAAAAAGCAGTTTCACTTCCCGCGGCAGCACGTTTCACCAAATCGTGGATATCGTTTTTTTCCAGCTTTTCGTGCATGAAAACTCCGGACGGGATTCACAAAACGGTAACAATATCGTAAAACATCGGACATTCTCAGATTGAGTTTATTATAACACCAAAAAAAATAATGTCAATAGGAAAATAAGAAAAAATTAACAAAATTTTGTAAAAGTTGAACAAGGGTCAGGAGAAGAGATAATCGACCTCGCAGGCAAGCAGCGCGGAGAGACCTTTGAAGATCACTTCCGGGCGTTCGAGAAAGTTTTTTTTCATTTTTTCTGCGCGGAGCTTGCTGTCGGTCGCGACGGTGGTATCCATCGTGATCCGGTCGTGCTCGGTGATGGTACACCGGACGT
>JAFSSQ010000086.1 GCA_017450965.1 Clostridia bacterium | reverse complement strand
GTTCTCCCATTTTTCTAACTTTTCATTTCTCCCTTTGGGAGAAACTTCACGCTGCCAAGCAGCGCTTCACTCCGCCGAAGGCGGAACTTCACTTGCGGCTTTGCCGCAAACTTCACTGCCGACCGGCGGGAGACGGGCGGCAAAAAACGCCGCCCGGGCGGCAGAGCCGTCCGGGCGGGTTTTTTGGATTGCGGCGCGGTTTATCTTTCCTCTCTCTTCTTCAGAGCGACGATGGCGCCGAAGGAAGCGAGGAGCGCGCAAGCGGCGACGATGACGGTCGCGCTGCCGGTCGCGGGGGTCGGGCCGGCGGGAACGGCGCCGACGAGAACGTTGCCGTCCTCGTCCGCGACGACGCCCTCAAAGCCCGCGAAGGTGTCCGCGTTGATCTGGTCGACCAACGTGTTCTTCACAATGATGGTACCCTTGCCGGCGTAGGTAAGGAACCCGAGGGTGTCGAGGAAGGCGACGCCGCCTTCATCCACGATCAAGCCGGGAGCCGCGTAGCAGTTCGCCGCACCGCGGAAGAGAACGGTATCTTCCACGACCAGCTTGCCGCCTTCCAGAACGCGCCAGTTGGAGGCGTTGGCCGCCGTGGAGGGGGTACGGTCGAGCAGCGCGATTTCGCTCAGGATGACGTTGCCGGGAACCTGGAAGCTGAAGCCCTTTTCGATCATGAAGTGACCGTACTGGCCGGCATTCGCATCGGCGTTGTTGCCGATATAGGAGGTGCCGTCCTCGTCTTTTGCGGTAAAGAGAACGGTGTTGCCGTTAAACGCCGGGAAGGTGTAGCTCTGGTCGACGCCGTCCACGGTGATCTTGCCGACGTAGCACTTGGTCGTGCAGATGACCTTGCCGCCCTCGGTAAGGAGGGAGGAAATGCCGATGCCGTCTTCATAACCGAAGGTCTTCTTCGCCGTCGATTTGGTCAGACCGTCGTTCGCGTCGTTGCCGTTGTTGAAGCCCTGATAGATCACCTTTTCGGAGGTGAGGGTCGGACGGGCCGGGACTTCGATCGTGGCGGGAGCGGCGGGAGCGGAGGCGGCGCCGATCTCGTAAGCGGACGCGTCGCCCGACGTGATCTCGGTAAAGGAATCGGTGCAGATCTTGTCGGTCGCGGTCACCGCCGCGTTCACTTCGCTCGCAATGAGAAGTTTGGCGCCGGCTTTGCGGGTGGAAACGGAGTAGTTGCTGTCTTCAACCTTGTCAGACTTGAAAACGGAGGAGCCGCTGACGCCGTTGAAAATCACGTTGATATCATTGGAGCTGTCCGTCGTGGTGCGGGTGCCCGCGCCGTCGAAGGACTTGGAAATATCAAAGTTTTTGGTGATGACGACAAGAACGTCGCCGGTGAAACCGTTGGCCTTGTTGTCGTGGCCGCCGGCCCAGAGGTGAACGACGCCGCCGTCGAGAACGAGTTTGCCGGTGCCGTTATCCACCTTGGCGGAGCGGTTGCCGAACGCGAGCTTCTGGACGTCCGCGTTTTTGCCGATCTCCACAAAGGCCTCCCCGGTCAGAGCAGCCGCCGCGCCGCCGCGGGCGCCGCCGATCAGTTCCTGGATCTTGCCGCCGAGGATAGTGACGTGGGTATCCTTGCCCACCACGTCCGCGGTATTCCGCGCCGAGCCGTTATCGCCGCCGACAACGTAGAGCTGCGGGAAGTTTGCGTTTGCGTAGTTCTTGGTGACGAGGTTTTCACCGAAGGTGAAGTGGTTGTACGCGGCGCGCATCACGTGCGTTGCGCCGGTCAGAGCGATCGTCAGATCGTCAAAGGTGGTGGGGCCGCCGCAGAGGAAGTGTTCCTTGCCGACCTTCATCACGCTGTTTGCATCCTGTCCCTTGATAGTGATAAGGCCGGTATGACTCGGCGCGATAAACGCCGTTCCGGACGCGTCGGTCGTAACGGCGAGCTCGCCGACGATCACGATGGTGCCGCCTTCGGCGCCGAGCGCCGCGTAAGCGTCCGCCAGCGTGCCGACCGCGGCGTCCGCCGTCGTCCCGTCGCCGGTACCGCCGTCTTTGACGTAGACGACCTTGTCGGCCGCCGCCGCGGGAAGTGCGACAACGGGCACGAGCGCGAGCGTGAGCATCGCGCAGAGGAGAATTGCCAATGCCTTTTTCATAACTTTTTCCTTTCCGGTTTATAAAGTGAGCCAATTTACCAAAATCAGTATGCCATTTTTTCTCCGTTTTGTCAAGACAAAACAAAAAAGTTTTCTCTTTTTTTTGCGGCGGTTTTGCCCGAAACGGCGGCCGCGCCGGATCGCCGGACGAAAAAAGCGGACCGCGCAGGCGGTCCGCTTTTTCCGGATTATTCTTTCGGGTCTTCTTTTTTCGCGGTCAGCTTTGCCGTTTCCGCGTCGGCGCGGCGGCGGATCTTGTTGACCCCGCGCACCAGAAGGAACACGACCAGCGCGACGAGCAAAAAGTCCACGATGTTCTGGATGAACTGCCCGTACTTGATCGCCGCTTCCTCGACGAGAACGGTGCCGTCCTCGGCGATCTGCGCCTCGGTGATGACGCACTTCAGTCCGGCCAGGCTCTTGCCGCCCGTGAACAGCGCCACGATCGGGTTGAGAACGTCCGCGACGAGGGAGTTGACGATCTTGGTGAAGGCGGAGCCGACGATAATGCCGACCGCCATGTCCATCACGTCTCCTTTTGCGATAAACTCCCGGAACTCCGCGAAAAAGCCTTTTTTCTTCTCGGCAGGTTCGTTTGCCATGGGGTTTCTCCTTTCTTCCTTTTATTTACTTTCTATCGTCATTTCCCGCTTGGAGAAAATGCGAACAGAGGGACGCGAGCGGGCAGCCGGCGCAGCGGGGCGCGCGCGCGGGACAGACCTCCCGCCCGAAGAGGACGACGCGGTGGCAGAAATCCGAGCGGTCCGGCTCGGCGACGAGCGGCTCGAAGATCCGCTCGATACGCGCGGGATCCTTTTCCGTTTCCGGGTAGAAGCCGATCCGCCCGCAGACGCGGATAAAATGGGTATCCACGACCACGCCGCCGCGGCGCCAGAGATCGCCGCGCACGAGGTTGGCGATCTTGCGGCCGACGCCGGGGAGGGAGAGAAGATCCTCCTCGCTTTCCGGCACGCGGCCGCCGAAGCGCTCGGTGATGAGGACCCCGCAGTCGTGAATGTTCCGCGCCTTCGTCCGGTAGAGCCCGCAGGAGCGGACCAGCTCCTCGATGCGGGAAACGGGCGTCTTTGCCGCCGCCGCGGGGGTCGGGATCTCGGAGAAAAGCGCGGGGGCGACCTCGTTTACCCGTTTGTCGGTACACTGGGCGGAGAGCCGCCCCATCACGAGCAGCCGCCAGGCGTCCCCGCCGTAAAGCAGGGCGCATTCCGCCGCGGGATACCGCTCGGTCAGCCGCGCGGACACGGCGGCGGCAAGCGCCGCCTTTTCCGTTTGCGTTTCTTTCATTCTTCACCGCCGTTCAGATGGAAGTACTGATCGAACAGGGCCTTTGCCACGGCGCCGATCGGCGTGCCGGAGCCGGCGCGCTCGACCACCGCCGCCATCACGAGCTCCGGCTCCTCGACGGGAGCGAAGGCGACGAACACCCCGTTGTCCGAGGAGGTCGTCGTGATCTGCGCCGTGCCGGTCTTGCCGCCCATCGTGATCGGGTAATCCCGGAAGATCGCGGCGGTGGAGCCGTTTTTCTCGGTGTTTTTCATCGCTTCCTTGACGACGTCGACGACCTCCTGCGAGAGATCCAGCCGACTGACGACCTCCGGCTCCGTTCGCGAGAGCTCCTCTCCCGTTCCGTAGCGGTAGGTGCCGTAGAGCAGGTGCGAGCGGTAGCGCGTGCCGCTGTTGAGCAGGGTGGAAAGATAGGTCGCGATCTGGATCGGGGTGAAGGTGTTGTAGGACTGGCCGATCGCCGCCTGCAGCGTATCGCCCGGGCTCCAGGTGCCGAGCCCGCTCGTTTCCACGTATTCGGGACCGGCGAGGATCCCCGTTGCCTCCGGGAACTCCACGCCCGTCGGCTCCCCGAGCCCGAAGCCGCGGCAGTAAGCGTTGAGCCGCTCGATCGTCAGGCGCCGGCCGCACTCGAAGAAAAAGTAGTTGCAGGAGTTGTGGATCGCGTCGACGACCGTCTGCTGCCCGTGGGCGTAACCGTACATCCAGTAGGACCAGCAGCGGGGCTGATAGTCCGGATAATAGGTATAGATCCCCGTATCGTTGATGATCGTATAGGGGGTGATGATCCCCTCCGCGAGAGACGCCGCCGCCGTGGCGGGCTTGAAGGTGGAGCCGGGCGGGTAAAGGCCATTGAGCGCCCGGTTGACAAGCGGGGAGCGTTCGTTCTCCAGAAGCGAGGGGAGATCCTCGACGAAGGTGGAAAGGTCGTAGGTAGGGTAGGAGGCGATCGCCAGCACCTCGCCCGTTTTCGGCGAGAGCAGCACGCACGCGCCGGCGTCCGCGTCCTCGCCGTCGAGGACGCCGGGCTTTGCGAGGGCGTCCGCCGCGATGGCGGCGATCCGCTCGGCGAGGCTGTCCTCCGCCGTGATCTGCAGCTCGATGTCGATCGTCAGGCGGACGTCCTTCCCCGGTTCCGGCTCCTTTTCCATATACTGCTCCACGATATTGCCGTAGGAGTCCTCCCGAATCACGCGGACGCCGTCCTTGCCGCGCAGCTCGTCCTCAAAGACCTTCTCCGCGCCGGAGACGCCGACCTGCTCGTCCATCGCGTAGCCTTTTTCCTTATAATAATCCGCCGTCTCCTCGGTGATGCTGCCCATCCTGCCGAGGATGTGCGAGGCGTACCCCGGGTAGCGGTAGACCCGCTCGGACTTCTTTTGCAGCACGACGCCCCGCTCGCCTCCCTCGGTGAGCATCGTCATAAAGGAGAGGCCCGCGCGCTCGGCAAAGAGATAGCTCGCGGCGGGAGAAAAACCGAGAAAGCCGAGGTCAAACCGGCGGGCGAGCAGGATCTTTTGCTCCTCTTCGGTGTAAAGCGCCTTGCCGTCTTCGTCGACCAGTTTGTAGCGCACAAGGAGATAGTCGGTAAGCTCGCGGGGGGTCACGTCCTCCGCCGAGCGGTCGGGATCGCTCTTTTTCTGCTTTTTTTCATACCCGAGATCGCAGAGAAGCTTGACGAGCCGCGCGCGGTACTTCCCTTCCGGCAAAAACTCCTCGCGGAACGCGAGCGTCCCGTTTTTTTCGGTGAGAGGCCAGTTCGTTTCGGTCAGTTTGTCGGTCTCCCCGCAGCGCTCGGCGGCGCGGACGACCGAAAGGATCACGCGGTTAAAGCCCTCCGCGTCGTCCGGCATCCTGCCGTAGTCGAGGAGGACGTTGTAGGAATAGGCGTTCGTAACCAGCGGCACGCCGCTGCGGTCGAGGATCTCGCCGCGCTGCGCCGTGACCGTCTCCCGCCGGGTGGTCGTGCCGACGAGGGCGTAGTCGTACCGGTCGGTCCCCGAGAGCTGATAGCGCGCCAGCCGGCCCGCGAAAACAAGGCAGACGATCAGAAACAGTCCGCCGAGAAACAGGTATCGGAAGGGGTTGGTGCGTTTCATAACAGCCTCAGTTCTTCAGCTCGCGCCGGTTTTCTTTGGCGAGCGGAAGGGCGACGATCAGATAAAGAAGCGGGGACGCGAGCATCGTGTATAAAAACTCCGGCGCGAGGATCTCCGCAAACGCGAGATGGAGCGGGCAGTCCGCCTGCCCGAACTGGAGCAAAAGGAGCGTCTGCCCCGCGCGGGTGACGCAGGCGACGAGCATATAGACGAGATAGGAGGGAAAGTTGCGGTTGAGCAGCGTGCGCGCGAACACGCCGGTCACGTATCCGCAGAGCATATAGTAAAGAGGAGAAAGGGAAACGCCGACCGTGCCGGCCGCGTCGAGGAAAAACCCGGCGCACAGGCCGCAGACGCCGGCGGTCTTTTCGTTTTCCGCCATGCCGACTGCGATCACCGCGCAGAGGACCAGATCCGGCACGACCGGATCGGAAAACACGCGGGGGAGCAGCACCGTTTCCGTCATGATCAGAGAGAGAAAGATCAGGGTATAGCGAAAAATCTGCCAAAGCCGGACGGAGCGGATCGCGCGGATCATGCCGCCTCCTCCGTTTCCCCGGCGGACGGCTCGTCCGCGACGCTCTCGTAAGAGGTAACGATCATCACGCGGGAGAGCGAGGAAAAGTCCACCGCCGGCGTCAGCTCCGCGATCATCCCGCGGCCGTATTCGTCGGTGTAAAGGCGGCTGACCTCCCCGAGGTAAAGCCCCTTCGGGTAGACGCTGCCGAGTCCGCTTGTGAAAAAGCGGTCCCCGACGCAAACGTCCGCGCCGGCGTCGAGATAGTTGACGCGGCAGAGCGAGCGCGAGCGCAGCTCGTAGGTCCCCTCCGCGATCCCGATCGCGCCGCTGCGCTCACAGTAAACGCCGACAAAAGAGCCGTACTCGATCACGGCGGTCGCCTTGCACCAGGTCAGTCCCACCTCGGTCACGGCGCCGACGACGCCGCGCTCGGTCACGACCGGCATATTGACGGCGACCCCCTGCAGAGAACCCGCGTCCAGGGTGAAAACGGTCATGTAGTTGCCGCTCTCCCGGCCGACGATCATCGCGTCCCGGAAGCGGTAGTCGGTATGCTCGCGCCGGAGCGCGAGAAAGGAGCGGAGCCACTCGTTTTCCTCTTCGGCGACGCGGGCGGCGTAGAGCTCGTCGCTCATCTGCCGGACCTTGCCGCGCAGCTCGTCGTTCTCCGCGCGGATGCGGTCAAACTCGCCGAAATAGGTGAAAAACCCGCCGATCCCGTCCCCGATCCACGCAAAGAGGGACCGGACGGGGGAAAGGAGGGTGTTGACGGCGTCCCGCACGACGAAACCCGCCCCGACGGCGGAAAGCACGGAGGGGACGATCACCGCGACGAGCGCGGCGCAAAGCAGCACGATAAAGGTCTTTGACTTGAAAAACGACGCCATGTTCCCCTCTCCTTTTGTTGTTTATCCCGTTTTGCCTTTTCAGCGGTCGACGCTCTCGATCACGCCGTACGGATCGTCTTTTTCGATGATGACGCCGAGCCCCGCCGCGACCGAGTCGAGCGGTTTTTTGACGGTGAGCGTGCGGATGCCCGTGCGCTTTTCGATCAGCTCGCCGATCCCCCGCAGCATCGAGATCCCGCCGGTCAGGACGATCCCGCTTTCGTAAATATCGGCGCACAGCTCGGGCGGCGTGCGCTCGAAGGTCGTGCGGATGCACTCGATGATCTGCGAGGCGGGTCCGCGCAGGGTATCCATGATCTCGGAGGTCTTCACGGTGATGCTGATCGGCCGGCCGCAGCTGCGCATATTCCGGCCGCGCACCTCCAGCGAGAGCTCCTCCCCGCCCGGCAGAACGCTGCCGATCCGGATCTTGAGCTGCTCCGCCGTCACGTCTCCGATCGCCACGCCGTACTTGCGGCGCAGGAACCCGGAGATCGCGGTATCAAAGACCTCGCCGCCGACACGGACGGAGTTGGCAAGCACGACCCCGCCGAAGGAGAGGACCGCCGCCTCGGTCACGCCGCCGCCGATGTTGACGATCATCTTGCCTTTCGGCTCCTCGATGCGCATCCCGCAGCCGAGGGCGGCGGCCAGCAGTTCGGGGACAAACCCGACGCTTTTCGCTCCGGCGCGGCTGGCGACCTGATAGAAGGACAGCTTTTCCGTATTGGTGGCGCCGAAGGGAACGGAAACGATCGCCCGGGGACGGGAGAGGATCATCGAGCCCCCCGCCTCCTTGCGGAAGAAATATTCCAGCATCCCGGCGGCAATGTCAAAATCCGCCACGACCCCGCCGCGGATCGGACGGCAGGCGCGCTTGTCGCCCGGCGTTTTGCCGAGCATCATCTTCGCCATGTCTCCGACCGCGAGGATCCGGCTTTCGCGCTGATCGACCGCCACGACGGACGGCTCGCGGATCCGGATCCCCTTCCCCTTGACGTAGAGGAGGGTGTTGGAGGTCCCCATGTCTATTCCGAATACTTTTCCCATAACGGTTCCTTTCGGGTCGGTTTTTTTCTTTTTCGTCGAAGGCGCGCTCCGTCTGCGCGAAGCGCACGCCCGCGCGGCGCACCGGGCCGCCGAGCGGCTCGCCCGCCGCATAGCGGGCGAGGACCGAGGCGCACGTCTCGCCGCTCTCGCAGAAGAAAAGCAGCGCCGCGCCGTCGATCTGACTCTCCGAGAGTTCTTTTTTCCTGTCGCCGAGGTAGGTGGGGCAGGAGTTGAGCAGAAGGTTGCGGTGCCGGTACTCCGGCAGGACGGGAAAGAGCGCGCCCGTCCGGTCGCGGAGAAGGTAAGGGGCTTTCTGCGCCCGGCCGCTCTCGCAGGCGGCGCAGCCGGCGCCGGGCGCGTCCCGCAGCAGACACCGGGTCAGCAGCATCAAAGGGATCCTGCCGTACGCGACGACGGACGCCGGAACGCGGCGGCAGACGTCCCGCGCGGCGGGCAGCGTCAGCTCCGGCGAGAGGGTGATCTCCCGGACGCCGAGCCGCCGGAGAAGCTGCGAGGTGAGGGTGTTCGTTACGTTGAAGCGGTAGCCCGCGTCGACCTCAAACCCGCACGCGCGCGCAAGGGCGAGACCGCCGAGGCTCTGGACGAGCGCCCGCGAGGCGCCCGCGAGCTTCGCCCGTTCCAGATCCCGGCGCAGCTCTTCCCGCTCCCCCTCGAAAAAGGCGGCGGGCAGGGAGACGCCGGAAACGCCGAAGGGCCGCGCGCCCCGCTCCCCGGCGGCGCGCAGATAGGCGCCGACCGGCAGGTAGGAAAGGCATTTACCGAAAGAAGCGTCCGGACGGGCGGCGTCCGCCTGCTCCGGCGCGGTAAAGCAAAAGGAGGTGCGCCGCTCGCGCGGTCCTTTTCGCGCGGGGGGAAGGGTGAACGGTCCGCCCGCCGTCGCCGGCAACGGACGGAGGGGAAAGACGGGGTTTTCTTTCCGCGCGGCGGTCCCTTCTCCGGGAAAGGAGCGTGTGTCCGCCGTTTTCGCTTTGTCCTCGCCGGTGCGCACGCCGAGCATATCGCCGCGGTCGGCGCCGGTGAAGTAAGCGGAGGTGAAGCCGCTGCGGGAAAAACAGGCCGCAAGCTCCTCCATCTCCCGCCGCCCGGCCCGCCGGCCCTCGTCGAGCAGACGCCGGTAGACGGAAACGACCCGATAAACGTAATCGGGGGAGCGCATCCGGCCCTCGATCTTGAGAGAGGAGACGCCGGAGGAAAGGATCTCCGGGATAAAGGGCGCAAGGCACTGATCCTTGAGGGAAAGGGGATAGCCGCTTTCGTACGGGAGGCGGCAGGGCTGGGCGCAGCGCCCGCGGTTGCCGCTCCGCCCGCCGACGAGAGAGGAAAAGAGGCATTGCCCGGACACGGAAACGCACAGCGCCCCGTGGAGAAAGATCTCGGTCTCCGGCTTTGCCTCCTCCGAGATCCGGCGGATGTCAGAGAGCGGCAGCTCGCGAGAAAGCACGACGCGGGAAAAGCCGAGAGAGGCGGCGAGGTCGGCGGCGCCTACGTCGCTCACTCCCGCCTGCGTACTGGCGTGTAAAGGAAACTCCGGCAGCCGGCGGGCCAGCTCCGCCGCCGCGCCGAGATCGGCGCAGATCAGGGCGTCCGCTCCCGCCTGCCAGAGAAACTCGCCAAAGGAAAGCCACTCGGAAAGCTCCCGGTCGAGGACGAGGGTATTGGCGGTGATATGGGCCTTCACGCCGTGCTCGCGGCAGTAGGCGATCGCGCGGATCAGGCCGTCTCGATCAAAGTTTTCCGCACCGGCGCGGGCGGAAAACGCCTTGCCGCCGAAATAGACGGCGTCCGCCCCCGCCGCGACCGCGGCGGTCAGCGCTTCAAAAGAGCCGGCGGGAGCGAGCAGCTCCGGCAAACGCGCGGCTTTTGTGCCCGGTTTTGCCATTTTGCTCCTCCGATCTCCGCAAAGGGCTTGCAATTTCCCCGCGCGGCGGCTATAATAGGGATAAAAAAGAGGAGCTTTCCCCTTTTTCCCGTGTAAGCACTATTATACACGATAAAAAAAGAAAAGAAAATAGCTTTCCGAAAAATTCTGCGTTTTTTTGATGAAAGAAAAGGTGCCGCCGTGAAACATCCCGAACTCTCCCGTCTGGTCGTGAAAGTGGGGACCTCCACCCTCTCCCACGAGACCGGCCGGCTCAATCTCCGCCGGATCGAGGCGCTCGCCCGCGTCCTCTCCGACTTAAAAAACGAAGGGCGCGAGATCGTGCTCGTCTCCTCCGGCGCCGTCGGCGCGGGGCTCGCCCGGCTCGGTCTTGACCGCCGCCCCTCCGGCGTTGCCGAAAAGCAGGCGCTCGCCGCCGTCGGGCAGGGGGAGCTGATGAAGATCTACGAGCATTTCTTCTCCGACTACGGGCAGACGGTCGCGCAGCTGCTGCTCACCAAAGACGTGATCGACAACCCCGAGCGCCGCGCCTCCGCCGAGCAGACCTTCCGCCTGCTCTTTGAACTGAACTGTCTCCCCATCGTCAACGAAAACGACCCCGTCTCCAGCGCCCAGCTGGAGCTCTCGAACGGGGATAAGATCTCCTTCGGCGACAACGACACCCTCTCCGCCTACGTCGCGGTCCTCGTGGGCGCCGATCTGCTCGTCAACCTCAGCGACAGCGACGGGTTCTATACCGCCGACCCCCGCAAGGACGACTCCGCCCGGCTGATCGAGCGGGTGGAGAGGATCACCCCGGAGCTGCTTTCCTTTGCGGGCGGCGCCGGCACCGCCGGCGGGACCGGCGGGATGAAAAGCAAGCTGGAGGCGGCGGAGATCGCCCTTGCCGCCGGGATCCCGATGGTCCTCACCTGCGGCGGCGATCCCGACGTGCTCTACGCCGTCCTCGACGGCAGCGCCCGGGGCACCTACTTTACACCGGAGAAGGCGTGATATGAACGAGATCATCCTCTGCAAATACGGCGAGATCATCCTAAAGGGCGCCAACCGTCCGCATTTTGAAGCGCTGCTCTCGCGGGAGCTGAAGCGCCGCGCCGCCCGGCACGGCGGTTTTAGTGTGCGCGTTTCGCAAAGCACCGTCTCCCTCGAGCCGCAAAGCGAAGCGTCCGATCTCGACGGGATGTTCGAGTCGGTTTTGACCGTCTTCGGCATCAACGCCGCCGTGCGCGCGACCGTCTGCGAGAAGACCCCGGAGGCGATCCTCGCCGCCGCGCGGGAGTACCTGCCCGAACAGCTCGCCGGCTGCCGCACCTTCGGCGTGGAGGCGAAGCGCTCGGACAAGGCCTTCCCCTGGAAAAGCCCGGAGATCGCCGCCCGCGTCGGCGGCGTGATTCTCGAGGCGCTCCCGCGCCTGAAGGTCGATCTGGAAAAGCCGGACGTGATGATCCGCGTGGAGATCCGGGACCGCTACGCCTGCCTGCACGGCCCGCAGAAAAAGGCCGCCGGCGGCATCCCCATCGGCTCGAGCGGGCGCGGCGTCCTTCTTCTCTCCGGCGGGATCGACAGTCCCGTCGCCGGGTATATGATGGCAAAGCGCGGGATGCAGATCCTGCCGCTGCATTTTGACAGTTTTCCCTACACCAGCGAACGGGCGCGGGAGAAGGTGATGCGCCTCGCCCGCCTGATCTCCCCCTACACCTGCACGCGGCGGGCCGCCGTCCTCTCCCTGACCGAGATCCAGGAGGCGATCCGCGACACCTGCGATGAAGATTACTTTACGCTGCTTCTGCGGCGCTTTATGATGCACCTCGCGGAGCGTTACGCCCGCGAAAACGACGCCGGCGCCCTGATCACCGGCGAGAGTCTCGGTCAGGTCGCCAGCCAGACGACCCCCGCCCTCGCGGCGACCGGCGGGATCGTTTCCCTGCCCGTCTTCCGCCCCTGCATCGGGCTTGACAAGGAGGAGATCGTCTCCCTCTCCCGCCGGATCGGCACCTTTGATACCTCGATCGAACCCTACGAGGACTGCTGCACCGTTTTCACCCCCCGCCACCCGAAGACGCGGCCGGAGCTCGCAAAGCTCCTCGCGGAGGAGGGAAAGCTCGACTTCCCCGCCCTCGCCGACCGCGCCTACGCCACCCTCCAAACGGTCTCTCTCTTCTGATCCCCACGGTCCTTTGACGGCGGCGCCGTCAAAGGACCGTTTTCGTCTTCTCTCTTTGTGCAAAAAGCTGAAATTGAAAAACTTTCCGATTTTTCTTTACAATCCGACAAAAACGTGCTACAATAACAAACGAAATCAATCTTTAAGCATGCACCGCGATGCACGCAAGATGTTCATACTTTCCGTTTCCCCCGGTCTCTGCGGGAGTACGCCGTCTTGCCGTTCTGCGGCAGGACGTTTTTCTTTTCGTCCGGCGTGCGAGAAGATGAAAACAGGAGGATTTATGAAACTGATCTACGGCGTCAAAGACAAACCCTCGCTTGGCAAAACCATCGTCTTCGCATTCCAGCAGCTGCTTGCCATCCTGGCGGCGACCATCGCGGTCCCCGCTATCGTCGGCAACGGCATGTCCCAGTCCGCCGCCCTCTTCGGCGCGGGCGTCGGCACCCTCGTCTACCTGCTCTTCACCAAGTTCAGAAGCCCCGTCTTCCTCGGCTCGTCCTTTGCCTTCCTCGGCTCGATGTTCGCGGCGTTCGCGGGCGCGGTCAGCGCGGAAGCCGGCTACGCCGGACTTCTGATCGGCGCCGCCTTCGCCGGCCTCGTCTACGTCGTGATCGCGCTCGTCGTCAAGTTCGCGGGTGTGAAATGGATCAACAAACTGATGCCTCCCGTCGTCATCGGCCCGACCGTCGCGCTGATCGGTCTCTCCCTTGCCGGCAACGCCGTCGGCGACGCGCTGACCGGTGCGACGAACAACGGCTCCGCCTATGAGATGGGCGCCGCCGGCTGGGTCAGCATCGTCTGCGCGCTCGTTACCCTCGCGACCGTGATGATCTGCTCCGTCTACGGCAAAAAGATGGCGAAGATGATCCCCTTCATCATCGGGATCGCCGCCGGTTACGCCGTCGCCTCGATCTTCACCGTGATCGGCAACGCCACCGCCAACGACGCGCTCAAGGTCATCGACTTCTCCGCTTTCTCCTCGATGAAGTGGATCCCCGACTTTACCTTCCTCAAGGCCTTCAAGGGCATCTCCGCGATCGACGGCAAGTACGTCGCGACCATCGCCGTCGCCTATATCCCCGTCGCCTTCGTGGTCTTTGCGGAGCACATCGCCGACCACAAGAACATCTCCTCGATCATCGACAGCGACCTCTTGGAGGATCCCGGTCTGCACCGCACCCTGCTCGGCGACGGCGTCGGCTCGGTGGCGGGCGCCTTCTTCGGCGGCTGCCCGAACACCACCTACGGCGAGTCCATCGGCTGCGTGGCGATCTCCGGCAACGCTTCCGTCGTAACGATCCTGACGACCGCGTGCCTCGCCGTCGTCGCCGCGTTCATCGCGCCCTTCACCACCTTCCTTGCCACCATCCCCTCCTGCGTGATGGGCGGCGTGTGCATCTCCCTCTACGGCTTCATCGCGGTCTCCGGTCTGAAGATGGTCCAGAAGGTCGACCTCGGCGACAACCGCAACCTCTTCGTCGTCTCGGTCATTCTGATCACCGGCATCGGCGGCATGGCGCTCAAGATCGGCGAAGTTACCCTGACCGCCATCGCCTGCGCGCTGATCCTCGGCATCCTTACCAATACCCTTCTCTCCGGCAAAAAGGAAGACTGACCTTTCGAACAGAAAACGTGAAACCGCCGGTCGGGCTGAAGCGCCCGACCGGCGGTGTTTTCATCTTTGAAAAGGTTTTTTCCGCCGCTCAACGGGAGAGAAGCAGCGCAAAACCGAGCATCAGAAAAAGGAACGCGAAGTTGAAAAGCGAGAAAAGCGCGATATACCGCCCGCCCTTGCCCTGGTTGCGGCGGACGTACTCGCGGAAGGTGATCAGGCTGGCAAGCGAGGAAATCAGCGTCCCGACGCCGCCGATATTCACCCCGACGAGCAGCGCCCGGTAATTTTCCGTAAAGCGGGAGAGGAGGATGGCGGTGGGCACGTTGCTGATGACCTGGCAGGAGAGCGCGCTGACGACGAGTGCGCTTCTTTCCAAAAGGGAGGAAAAGAAGCCGCTCACCGCGGGGATCCGCGCCATGTTCCCGGAAAAGATGAAAAAGAAGACAAAGGTGAAAAGCAGCGGATAGTCGACCTCCCGCAGGGCTTGCCGGTCGAGAAAGAGCAGGACCGCGGGGATCACGATAAGCCCGATCCAGTACGGCAGGATCCGGAAGACCATGACGACGGCGAGCGCGAACAGCGCGAGATAGACCGCCGTCCGGCGCCGGTCGAGCGCCGTCGTTCCCTCCGGCAGCGAAAGCGGCTCCGCCCGCACGAACAGAAGGCAGCAGACGGTGATCAGCGCCACGGCAAAGAGAAAATGCGGCGCCATCACGGAGAGAAACTCCGCGTCCGGGATCCGGAACCGGGTGTAGAGATAGAGGTTCTGCGGATTGCCGAAGGGGGTGAGCATCCCGCCGAGGTTGGCGGCGATGTTCTGCATGATGAAGGTGAACGCCATGTATTTTTGCTTCCCCGTCGTCTCCAGCGCGAAATACCCGAGCGGCAGGAAGGTGAGCAGCGCCATATCGTTGGCGATGAGCATCGACCCGATAAAGGTGATATACACCAGCGCGAGGACAGAAGAGCGGGCGGTCCGGAACCGCCGCACGATCCGCTCCGCGAGCGCGGAAAAGAAACGGACGTCCTTCAAGGCGCAGACGACCGCGAGCACGCAGAAAAGGCAGGCGAGGGTCTTACAGTCGAAATACCCGAGATACGCCCCGTCCGGCGGCACGAAAAAGGCGGTGACAAGCGCCGCCCCCGCCGCGGCGAGCAGGACCGCGTTATGCCCCGCAAACGCCGCCGCGCGTTGTAATACCGTTTGTTTTGCCGTAAGATCCATACCGTTCGCCGCCTCCGCACAAGGCGATATTGTAGCACCGATCCGGCGGCGTGTCAACTCTTTTTTCGGGGGTTTTCCCCTTTTTTACCGCTCCCTTCTTTCCATTACGCTCACCTTAAAACGTACCAGCCCCGCGTCGTCAAGCCAAAAGGCGAGGGCCCTCTCCGTGATCCGGCCGTTTTCCTCCCCCGCCGCCGTTTCCGAAAAGGTCAGCCGGTACGACGCGTTTTCCCCCGCTTCCCCGTACCGCAGCTCCATCCCGTCTTCCGAGAGGAGAAGGATCCCGTCCGCCGGGATCGCGGCATCGTTGCCGGGATCGAACGCAAGCCCGATCTTTTGCAGGACAGCCGGGCGGCTGTCGCCGAAGCAAAGGCCGAACGGGAGGGTCAGTCCTTCGAGCGCAACGGTCGTGAAGAGGGAGGTCTCGGTCCATGCGTGAAAGAAGGCCCAGGAAGCGCCGAAACGCTCCTCCGTCGCAGACCATCCGTAACACTCGCCCTCGGCTTCTACGCCGTCCCAGTTCAGCCCGCCGCCCGCGTGCTCCACGATCGTCTTCCCCTCGTAAGAATAGCGCGGGACGATCCGGTCGATCAGGTCGCTTTCACTCAGCCCGGCGACAAACCCCTCTCCGTCGAGAAACTGCCGGAACGTGAGGAGGATCTCCTTCCCCCGCCCGTCGTCTTCCGTCTCGCCGGTTTTTCCGGCGCCGCAGGAGCAGCACCCGAACAGAAGGATCCATACCAAAACCGCCGCTATCGCTTTTTTCATCTTTTTCTCCTTTCTTTCCCGCCCGGCAAGCCGGGCTTGACAAAACGTTTTCCGACCGCGGGGGGTCAGCTTTCTCTCCACATCCAGAGGATGCGGTTTTCCGACCGCGTCAGCCCGAGCTTTTCCTGCAGTTCGAGGGAGGCGCGGTTGTCTTTTTCCACCTGTCCGAACGGAATATATCCCCGCTCCATCGTCCGCGCGATCAGTCGCCGTTCCAGCGCCGCGCCGTAGCCCCGGCGCCGGTACGCGGGGAAAACGAAGAGCAGCCCCATGCTCCCCTCCAGGTGTTCCCCCGCGAAGCCGACCGGCCGGTCTCCTTCGTACCCGAGCAGGACGGAGCCGCGTTCGACGGTCTTTTCCAGCTCCTCCGGGCTGATCAGCCGGTAGTGTTCCGCAAGCATCGGAAGATCGCTCTTTTCCGCCGTCCGGACGGTCAGTCCGTCGTCGAGAGAGGGCTTTTCGCCGAAATAGGCGACCTGATAGCACGCCATCTTCCCCGAAAAGCCGAAACGCCGGAAGACCGCTTCCCCGAGTTTTTCGTCCAAAACCACCAAGAGATCGCAATCGCCGCCCGCGCGCTCGAAAAGGCGCAGCCCGGTTTTTTCCTCCTCGCAGGAGAGAAAGCAGGCGCCGCTGACAAGGTCGCGCACGAGCAGCGCGTCCTCCTCCTTTGCAAGGATCTCGCCGCTTCCGCGCTCCAGCACGCGCTCCATCCCCAGTTTGTCGATCCCGTTTATCGCCATCTTTTTCCCCGCCGTTTTCGCTCGTTTTTTTCCATTATAGCAAAAGCGGACGGGTTTTGCAATTCCCGAAAAAAAAGAAACGCCCCCTCCGGGTGAGTTGACTTCCCGCCGGGGTTGTGCTATACTGGCCGGGAGAAAAGCAAAGCAAAGGAGACCCGTCTATGGAATTGATCGAGAGTTTTTCCGTGGATCATACCGCTATCGTGCCCGGCCTATTTATCAGCCGGCAGGACAAGGTGGGCGGCGGTACCGTCACGACCTACGATATCCGGCTGAAACGGCCGAACCGGGAGCCGGTGATCGACCCGGCGGCGATGCACTCGCTGGAGCACATCATCGCCACCGCGCTCCGCAACGATCCCGACTGGAAGGACGAGGTCGTCTACTGGGGCCCGATGGGATGCCTGACGGGGTTTTATCTGATCCTCAAAAACGGCCGCCCGTCCCGGGAGATCTACGGGCTGATCCGAAAGGCGTTTGCGTCGGCGCGCGACACAGAGACCGTCCCCGGCGCCGCGCCGGTGAACTGCGGCAATTACCGAATGCACAATCTCGAGATGGCGAAATGGTACGCCGCCGAATTCGTGGCTTATCTCGACGAGAACGCCGATAACCCCGCGATCTTCGAGTACCCGAAAACCGACCGCCTCCAAACGGACGACGGCCGGGCGTTTTATGATTCGTAAACGAAAGGTTCCTCTTCGCAACCGTATTCAATCATACCGGAGGCGCGCCTGTTGCCCGCAAGGGCAAATCAACGGCGAAGCCCTTGTATGGAATTGCGGCGAAGTCGCGTATGGAATCAAGGTTGAGCGCCGGCGAAACCTTGTATGGAATCAATGCGAAGCGTTGTATGGGATCAACCCGACCGGGCTGTATGTCATCAAGCCGCCGAGCGGACATACAGGCGCTTACGCGTTTGACGCCATACGCCAGAGCGTGAATACACCTGCGGTGATGCCATACACGGGCCGGCGCCGTGATTCCATACAGCGCGTGAACGCGCTGATTCCATACCAAGCCGCCTGTCGGCGGCTTGGATAAAAAATCGGGCAGCTTTCCGCTGCCCGATTTTTTTGGTGGGCCATCAGGGACTCGATCGCCTGCCGGCGCCCCGGGGCGCGATCTGACAGTCCCCCGGACTGTCATTCAACACGCGCCCGTTCGAGTCCCTTTTTGATCGAAACCGCCAAAAAAGGAAGCATCCTTGCGGATGCTTCCTTTTTTGTGTTGAGTAGGATATTTTGGTAGAATTTACACCCCTGCGGGAGAAAACCACACCCCTACGAAAAACATTTACACCCCCGCACTATTTTTTTACACCCTTGGCAAAATTTTTACACCCCTATGAAAAAGGGCGGCTGAGGCCGCCCTTGTTGTATTAATGCTTCAGCCCATTTATGGTTTTCAGCAAATATGAAATTCTAATCAATCAAGAATGATCCCCAAAATCTTCAATATCTTTTTTATAACTCTGTTCATGGTTGTTCTCCTAAATCTATCCGCTGATTCTGATACATACTGTTATTCATCAGTTCAGGTGAATCACCGATAAAGGCTCTTGCAGCTTCTTCATCGCCCATGAGTTGCCATCTGAACCACGCGATAACATATCCGCCTGCGGAGTACATCATATCATCATGTGTCATACCGATACGGCGAGCCATTGCCTTTGGCGAGGTGATCTTGTCATACTGCTTATTCATTTCTTCAAGCGGGCTGACAAGGTCTGTCTCAAATTCTCCGCTGGTTCCTGCCATAACGAGTATCGG
>JAFSSQ010000085.1 GCA_017450965.1 Clostridia bacterium | reverse complement strand
GCAAAACGCCGCGTGGCGGCGGACGGAGAAACGGGCGCTTCGTGAAGCGCCCCTGCGACCGACAACGGTGCGAACGTTCTGCGCAAAGGGAGCCGTCTGCGCACGGCGCGGGAGAATTGAGACGCACTTTTTTGCGGGTTCCGGTTTTTCCGTCCAAGCAGAAAACCGCCCCATGCTTATCGGGGCGGTTTTCGTATTCGGTTCGCTTTGAATACGCTGTCTCTCTTTTTTCCCCTTTTCAAAAGTCTTTTCATTTCCTTTTCTCCAGAAAAAGGAGGTCTTTCTTTCAAGCAAAACGCCGGTCAAACTTACCGACCGGCGTTTTGATACGGTTCGCTTTGTTCGCTCTTTATTAACCCTTTTCAAAAAGTCTTTTCGCTTCCTTTTCTCCGGAAAAGGAAGGCTTTTTCCTCTTTTTTTCAGAAAAGAAGGTCTTTTATTTTACCGTATCTTTCAGATTTTCGTAGAGCACGTCGGCGAGCTTGGAGTAGCCGAGGTTGTTGGGGTGGAGTTTATCCTTATAATAGGACGTCGTGCCGTAGGGGCGGAAGAGGGTATAGAGGTCGAGGAGGGTGGTGTAGGCCGCGTTCTTTTCGGCGATCTCCTTCTGCGCGGGGAGGATATAGGCGTCCAGCTGATCGATCCTCTCCTGCTTGTCGAAGCGGTAGAGGGCGGTCGTCAGGATGACGTTTACCTCGGGATAAGTTTTGCGCAGGGCGTTAAGCATCGACTGGTAGCTGTTCTTGAAATCGGCAAGGCCGCCCGGCATCAGCGAGCAGTTGTTTGTCCCGAGGGCAAAGGAGACGTAATCGGGATCAAAGTCTTCAAGCAGGTTCCAGCAGAGGGACTGATAGTATTTTGCGTAGGAGTTTGAGGTCACGTTCGAGCCGGGGTAGCCGAAGTTGCCGACGACCGCCGTGTCGCCGAAGCGGCGCTGGAGCTGCGCCGGGTAGGAGAAGTTAACGTCGAGATAGCCGTTTTGCGCCGTGTAGCAGGTGCCGAAGGTGATACTGTCCCCGCAGCAGGCGAGGCGCGGGACGTGCTTTTCCGCGGCTTTTTCGCCGTTGACGGAGAGAAAGTCCACCGTTTTATGCCCGGCGGGCACGCCGGTCGCGGTCGTGTTCCCGAGAACGCCGAGTGCGGAGAAGGCGGTCTTCTCGGAGAAGGAGCCGCCGGTGATCTCAAAGGCTGCGTCCGCGTGCAGCGGGGTCTGGCCGGGGACCTGGAGGACCTTTACCTCCGTCGCCTGCCGGGAGGTAAAGTCCCCGCCGGAGATCTTCACGGTCACGGCGGCGTCGTAGAGGGTATTATAGCGCGCCTGCAGGCCGTCGGTCCCCGTTTTGCCGTTATCGGAGGTATAGTTGAAATACTTGCCCATGTGCCCGATCACGTAGACCGGGGTCGCGTAGGTCCCGCCGGTGATCTCCAGCGTGACCGATCCCTTGGCGATATTCGCGCCGGAGGCGGCCACGTAGTCGACGCCGATATCGTCGGTGATCGCTTTGGACTCCACTGTGACCGAGCCGCCGAGGGCGAGGGTCAGCGCGCCGTTCACCGTCCCGACGGGCGAGTTTTTCCCAAGCCGGACGTTGCCGCCGACGATGCTGCGCCAGCTGCCGCCCGAGATCGAGAAGGTCACGTCGCCCTTGTGGCTGACGTCCTTTGCGGTCGGGTGGTTTGCCGCGTTGAGGGCGACGTCGGAGACGACGTACCCGCCGACAAAGGAGGGAAGGAACCCGGTCTTGCTGTCCGTGACGACCGTGTCGGTCACGGTCACGTTATGGAAGCGGGCACAGAGCCGCGCGCCGTCGTTTGCCACGGCGAGCCGGATCCGGTCGAGAATGAGATCGGAGGAAAGAGAGCAGGAGGAGGCGATCTTCAGCGCGGCGCCGTTTGTTTCCGCGTAGTCGACCCCGTCGTGATACGCGGTGATCGTGACCGCGCCGTCAAAGTCCGGGAAAACGTAATTCAGCCCGACGGAGACCGTGTTCATCACCACGATCACCGTGCGGGTGGGCAAAAGCAGCTCAAACGCCCGCTCGCAGCTCGCCACGGCGGTCTCGGGCGTGAGACCGTCGTTTTCGTCCTTGCCGTTCTTTGCGTCAAGGAAAACGGCCTCCGGTACGGGCGCTTCCGTCTCCGGCGGGTCTGTTTCCGGCGTTTCGGTCTCCGCCGGGCCCTCCGGCGTCTCCGGCTTTTCGCCGCAGGCGCAGAAGAGAAGGGCAAAGACAAGGAGAAGGGAAAGGAGCAGGCTGATTTTTTTCATGGTCGGATACCTCACAAAATATTCAAAATCGTTCCGGGCCGTCCCGGAGAAAAGAGCGGGGACCCGGCTCCGCGCGGATCGGATCCGGCGAAAGGGGTCTCCGCCCTGCCAAAACAACGGGAAAACGCGAAAACGGGGAGATCAGGCAAACTGGGAGAAGACGGAAACCTTGCCGGCGGCAAAACGGGCGATCTGGAGGGCGTCCTGCGCGTTCGGAGAGGTCCCGCCGGAGACGACCGCGGCGGCAAAGAGACGGTAGCTTTCCCACGCGGCGTCGGGGGTCGAGCCGAACACCGAGCTCTTGCCGGCGGCAAAACGGGCGATCTGGAGCGCGTCTTTCGCGTTCACGGCGCCGTCGGCGTTTGCGTCGCCGTAAAGAAGGAGCCGGACCTCGCCGAGATCGAGATCGCCGGTCAGGGAGACGGGAAGAACGCGCGGCGCGTGCTTGCCCGGTTTGGAGATCGCCAGCTTATACTCGCCCGCGCCGGCGGAGAGCGTTACCGTCTGGACAAAGTCGCCGGAGGAGTCTCCGGACAGAAAGTCGAGGGAGAGGGAGTCGTCCGGCAGATCCAGACTCTGGATAAAGAACTCCTCGGCGGTGAGCACGGCGCTCTTGGCCGGCGCCGTGTCAGCGGCGAGCGCGCCCGCGGCAAGATCCGCGCGGATCTCTGCGTCGGTGAGAGAGGCGGGATAGAGCCGGATCACGGCGTCGTCTGCCGCGGTGCGGGAGACAAGGGTAAAGGAGAGGGCGGCGGCGGGCCCCTGGATGGTGACCGTGCCGCTCTGGACGGTGAGCGCGGCGGAGGAGACCCCGTCGATGAGCGTCCAGCCGGCGTCCCCGCGCGAGGCGAGCGTCAGCGGCGTGACGGCGGAGGCGGTCCCGTCGATCCGGAAGGTCACGGAGGCAAAGGCGCCGGTCGCCGTCACCTCGGAGCGGAAGATCCGGTTGAAGACGATCGGATCGTTATCCAGTACGATATCGGTCGCGTAGTCGGAGCCGAATCCGTCGGTATAAGCGGCGCTTACCGGCGTGAGGAGCGCGCTGTCGTAGTCAAGCGTAAAGGAAAGAGCGCGGAGGCCGGGATTTTCGGTCACGGAAAGGGTAACCGTTACCTCCTCCCCCGGCGCGCCGGAAACGGAAGAAACGGAGACCGTTACGTCCCCTGTCTGCGCGGTGGAAAAGGGGTGTACCAGAAGCAAAGCGATCGCGGCGACCGCCGCAAACGCAAAGAAAAACCAGGACTTCTTCATGGAAAACCTCCGTCCGTGTATACTGAGTCAAGTATAGCATTTTCCCCGTCGGATGTCAAGAAAAACCTCCTTTTCCGAAGAAAAGGAGGCAAAAGACTTTTGGAAAAGGGATAAAACAGGGAAAGAGCGAACACGCGCTCCCGTTCCCGTCCCGCTCCGTTTCCTCTGTGTAGGATGATCGCGCCTTTTGCCTCCCTCTGGAGGGAGGTGGCTCGCGGAGCGAGACGGAAGGAGTTCTCTATCCTTGTATTATCTTCCATCTCGTCTATACCGCCCGCCTACTCCTTCAGTCGCCTACGGCGCCAGCTCCCTCCCGGAGGGAGCCTCTTTTGCCTCCCTCTGGAGGGAGGGGACCGCTTGCGGTGGAAGGAGTTTTCCCCGCAGCCTCCCTCTCGAGGGAGGTGTCTCGCGGAGCGAGACGGAAGGAGTTTTCTCGTTTTTGTAACTTTTCACTTCTCCCTTTGGGAGAAACTTCACGCTGCCAAGCAGCGCTTCACTCCGCCGGAGGCGGAACTTCACTTGCGGCTTTGCCGCAAACTTCACTGCCGCGCTC
>JAFSSQ010000084.1 GCA_017450965.1 Clostridia bacterium | reverse complement strand
CGAAAAGCTTGCGGAAAACGTCTACCGCACCACCTATTCGGACGGCACGACCGTGACCGTCGATTATAACACCCTGACCTATCAGTTCGGAAAAACGGAATAAGAAATAAGAGAAAACCCGCGGGGTACGGCTGTGCCGTACCCCGCGGGTTTTTTGTCAGAAATCAAAATCCGGAAAGCCCGTCAAAGCGGCGCCGTCAGCAGAGCTTCGCGCCGGCGGGGACGTGCGGATCGAGCTGCAAAAGTGTCAGTTTTTCTTCTTCGCCGACGTGATGGACGGCAGAGAGGAGCATCCCGCAGCTCTCGATCCCCATCATCGGGCGCGGCGGGAGGTTGACGATCGCCACGCAGGTCTTGCCGACGAGTTCTTCCGGCTCGTAGAACGCGTGGATGCCGGAAAGGATCGTGCGCGGCGTACCGGTGCCGTCGTCAAGGGTGAACCTGAGGAGCTTTTTGGACTTCGGCACGGCTTCGCACGCGAGGACTTTCACCGCGCGGAAATCGCTTTTGGAGAAGGTCTCAAAATCGACGAAATCGGCGAACAGCGGCTCGATTTGAACGTTCGAAAAGTCCGGCTTTTCCGGGGAGATGCTCGGCGCGCCCTCGATCGCGGGAGCGGCCTCCGGAGCCGTTTCTCCGGCTTCCTTTTCTCCCGCCTGCGCCGCGTTGTTTTCCTCGTTTTTCGCCGCGCCCTGAGTTTTGAGCGTCGGAAAGAGCAAAACGTCGCGGATCGCGGAAGAGTCGGTCAGGAGCATCACGAGCCGGTCGATCCCGTAGCCGACGCCGCCCGTGGGCGGCATCCCGATCTCCAGGGCGTTGAGGAAGTCCTCGTCAGTGTGGTTCGCCTCGGCGTCCCCGGCGGCTGCCAGCGCGTCCTGCGCGGCGAAGCGCTCGCGCTGGTCGATCGGGTCGTTGAGCTCGGAATAGGCGTTGGCCATCTCCCAGCCGTTGATATACAGCTCAAAGCGCTCGACCTTGGAGGGGTCGTCCGGTTTCTTTTTGGTCAGAGGGCTGATCTCCACCGGATGCTCGGTGATAAAGACCGGCTGGATCAGCTTGTCCTCGCAGTACGTTTCAAAAAAGAGGTTGAGGATATCGCCGCGCTTGTGGCGGGGCTCGACGGCGATGTTGTGCTCGCGCGCGAGCGCGCGCGCCTCCTCCTCGGTCTTCACCCGATCGAAGTCGACGCCCGAAAACCGGCGGATCGCCTCCGTCATCGTCAGCCGCTCAAAGGGGCGGCCGAGATCGATCTCCGTACCGGCGTAGGTGATCTTCGCCGAGCCGCAGACCGTTTCCGCCAGATGGCGGAACATCGCCTCGGTCAGCTCCATGATGCCGTGATAGTCGGTATACGCCTGATAGAGCTCCATCAGGGTAAACTCGGGATTGTGGCGGGTATCGACGCCCTCGTTGCGGAAAACGCGGCCGATCTCGTAGACCTTTTCCAGCCCGCCGACGATCAGACGCTTGAGGTAAAGCTCGAGCGAAATGCGGAGCTTAACGTCCTCGTCGAGGGCGTTATAGTGCGTTTCAAAGGGCCGGGCGGCGGCGCCTCCGGCGTTGGAGACGAGCATCGGCGTCTCGACCTCCATAAATCCGCGCGCGTCGAGAAAACGCCGGATCTCGCTGATGATCTTCGAGCGTTTGATAAAGGTATCCCTTACCTCGGGATTGACGATCAGATCCACGTAGCGCTGGCGGTAGCGCATATCCGGATCCTGCAGCCCGTGGAACTTCTCCGGCAGGGGGTTGAGAGATTTGGAGAGGAGCGTGATCTTCTTTGCGTGGACCGTGATCTCGCCGGTCTTGGTCTGAAAGACGAACCCGGAAACGCCGACCAGATCCCCGACGTCCAGCTTTTTGAAGGCGGCGTACGCCTCCTCCCCGAGGTCGTCCCGCGCAACGTAGCACTGGATGACCCCCTCCTTGTCCTGCACCTTGCAGAAGGACGCCTTGCCCATCACGCGCTTGACCGTCATCCGCCCGGCGACGGTCACGTCCTTGTTTTCCAGCTCGCCGTAACGCGCCGTGATCTCGGCGCTGTGGTGAGTCGCTTCAAACTTGGTAAGCAGATAGGGGTTCTTCCCTTCCGCGATCAGATCCGCCAGCTTCTGCCGCCGGACGGCGCGCTCGCTGGTGGAGGGCAGCGCCTCCGGCGCTGCGTTCTTGCTTTCCTGCATATTGTCAGTCCTTTGCCGTCCTCGAGATCTCAAGGATCTTCATTTTTTTCTCCCCCTTCGGGGTATGGATCGACACCTCGTCCCCCTTGTGCTTCCCGATCAGCGCGACGCCGATGGGAGAACGGTCGGAGATCTTGTTTTCAAAGGGATCCGCCTCGTTGGAGCCGACGATCTTGTAGATCTTCTCCTTGCCGGCGGCCAGGTCCTTCAGTTTCACGGTGGAGCCGAGGTGCGCGGTGGAATGATCCAGTCCGCTCTCGTCCACGACGGAGGTATTGAGGATGATCTGCTCCAGCTCGGCGATGCGCGCCTCGACCTTCGCCTGCTCGTTGCGGGCCTCGTCGTACTCGGAGTTTTCGCTCAGGTCGCCGAAGGAACGGGCGGTCGCCAGGTTTTCCTTGACTTCCTGCCGCTTATGGTTTTTGAGGAAGTCGAGCTCCTCTTTGAGGGAACGCAGCCCCTCTTCGGTATTGAACAGTTGCTTTGCTGCCATGTCTTTTCTCCTGATCTGTTTTGATTTTATTTTTCAGCGGGCTTCGATCGCTTCACGAAGGACCCGCGCCGCGTCGCGGAGCTGAGAGTCGTGTGCGTCGGGGAGTTTGTTGAGATTGATCGCTTTTTCCTCCTCCGGCTGCTCGGAGATCACGTCCGGGGTCACGCCCTTGCCGTGATAGTTTTCCGAAAACGGGGGAAGATAGTACGCCACGGTGAGTGAGACGACGCTCCCGTCGGCGAGCGGAACGAGCGACTGCATCGTTCCCTTGCCGTAGGTCTGCGTGCCGACGACCTTGGCGAGCTTGTAGTCCTGCAGAGCGGAGGAAAAGAGCTCCGCCGCGCTGGCTGTACTGCCGTCGACCAGGACCGTCATCGGCATCCCGAGGCAGGCGGCGTCCGAGTTGATCTGTTTGTCGTTTTCCTCGCCCTTGTAGTCGATCCGGATGATCGGCCCCTCGGGGAGAAGAATATCCAGGATCTCGCAGATAGCGTCCAGATTGCCGCCGGGATTTGAGCGCAGGTCGAAGAGAAAGCCCTCCGCGCCCTGCTCTTTCGCCGCGCCGATCGCCTCGGAAAACTGCGCGGGGGTTTTCGCGTTGAAGCCGAGGATCCGCACGACTGCCATTTTATGCGAGCTGTCGCTGTAAAAATGCCAGTTGACCGTTACCTCCTCCACCGTCTGCCGGACGATGGAAAAGGGGATCTCGCGCGCCTCGTCCGGCCGGTAGACGGTGAAGTTCGCCGTTGTTCCGACCGCGCCGCGCATCCCGGCGACCGCGCCGTAGTACCCGAGGGAGGCGACCGACTCCTCGCCGACCGCCACGATCAGATCGCCGGGGCGCATACCCGCCGTCTCCGCGGGCGACGCGGCGTAAACGCTGATCGTTTCCAGCGCGGCCCACTCCGCGTTATAGACGACGGAGATGCCGATCCCGGCAAATTCTCCCTCGCGCTCGGAGAGGTACTCCTGCGTCTCTTCCTTATTCAGATACTGGCCGAACTGATCCTCCGTTCCGGCGACGAAGCCGCGCATGACCATATCGGCAAAATAGTCCGGATCGATCTCGTCCACGTAGTACTCGCGGTAAACTTCGGCGATATTCTTCAGTTTTTCCAGCAGAGCGGGCGTCAGATAAACGTCGTCCGTTCCGTCTTCGCCCGCCGACGGGGAGGACGTGTTCTGCCCCTCCGCGAGACGGAGTTTGCGCTGCATCGCCGTATAGGTGCATTGGAAGGTGATCGCGATACAGAGAAGACAAAGGAAAACGGTTAAGAGAACGGTATATTTCTTTTTCATCATAAAGGAGCGGCAGCCGGCGGCAGCCGGCTGCCGGATTATCCCTCTTTCAGTAGGATCCGATCATTCCAGAATGATCAGGTTGGAAGGCGAGGAGAGCAGCCCGGGCGTGAGAGGATCGATCCTCGAGCCCTGATAGCGGACCTCGAAATGCAGATGCGCGCCGAAGGACCAGCCGGTGTTGCCGGAATAGGAGATCAGCTGTCCGCGCGTGACCGTCTGTCCCGCCGTGACGCAGAGACTGGAATTGTGCGCGTAAAGGGTGGAATATCCGCCGCCGTGGTCGATCAGGACGTAGTAGCCGTAGGAATCGCTCCAACCCGCGATCGCCACGGTGCCCGCGTTGGCGGCGTGAACGTCCGTCCCCCAGCCGGCGTTGATGTCGATCCCGTGGTGGTAGTCGGTCGTCCAGTAGCCGTAGGTGAGATAGGTGCGCTGTCCGTAGCTGGACGTGATGATGTGGTAAAGAGAGCCGTCCACCGGCCAGGAGAGCATTCCGCCGACGTATTCGGTGCCGGCCGCCTCCTGCTCGCGGCGGCGCTGTTCCTCCAGCTCCCGCAGTTTCTGCTGGATGTACGCCTCCATCTCGGCGTCGACCTTTTCCTTTTCCGCCTGATACTTCGCGTACTGGGCGGCGGCCTCCGCCTCGCTTGCCTGCAGGTTTTTGATGTTGGTCTCCTGCTCCTCGAGCAGCACGTTCAGCTTGGCGCGGTCAACGTCCAGCTCCTCGCGGTACGCCTTCTGCTTTTCGTATTTTTCCTCCAGCGTCGCCCGGTCGTCCTCCAGCGAGGCGCGGGTCGCTTCCAGCTTCTTTTTCAGGCGCAGATCGTAGGAAAGCAGACTGTTGACCTGCTCGGTGCGGGAGAGAAAATCGGAAAGACTGCGCGAGTCGAGCAGGATCTCCAGGTAGGAGGCGGTCCCTTCCTCGTAGGAGATGCGGACGCTGTTGAGGAAGTTGGCGTAGATCTCGTCGATGCGGGCGGTCTTTTCCTCGATGCTCTCGTTTGCGGAGGCGATGCTCGCCTCGAGCGACGCCAGCAGCTTTTCGGAGACTTCGACCTTATCCTCGGTCGTGGCGATCTGCGTTTTCAGAGAGGCGATATACTCTTCTACGTCCCCCTCCTGCGAGCGGATCGAGGTCAGGTTTGCCCAGACCTTGTCCTGCTCGCCGCGCAGGCGGGCCAGCTCCTCTTCATAGGCTTTCGTCGTCGCGTCGGAGTATTCCTCCCCCGTCGCGGTGCGGGAAGCGGGGAGCAAAAGGGCGGTAAAGAGAAAAACAAAGAGGAGAAGCAGGCTGACGGTCTTTTTCAGCACGGTCCGTTTCATGAAAACCTCCTGTTTTTACGCGTCCATCGGACGTCGGATGGAAATGGTACTGCCGATGATGCCGGCCAGGATCCCGATCCCGAAGAAGCCCCACAGCACCAGCTGCTGATGCTCGGTAAAGGGAGAGATACGGATCATTTCGAGATTGGCGGAGAACTTTTCGATCACGTAGCCGTTGAGCCAGCGAACGACGAAATAGGAGGCGCCCGCCGCCGCGGCGCCGAGGATCGTCCCCTCGAGGATGAACGGCAGGGCGATGAAGCTCCGCGAGGCGCCGACGTAGCGCATCACGTAGATCTCGTCCGCCCGCATCATCACGGAGAGGTTGACGGTGTTGATGATCACGAAGACGCCGACCGCCATCAAAGCGACAAAGAAGAAGAAAAAGACGACCGCCATCCCGTTTTTGAAGGCGTTGACCTTGACGGCGAGGTCGAGACGGTTGTTGACCTTGCGGACCCCCTCGATCTGCCGGAGCTTGTAGTCGAGGGAGCTGACCTTGGACGCGTCGTCATACTCGATGATAAAGCTGTCCGCGAGGGGGTTGTCCGCCTCGGGGATCGAGCTGTAAAGCGCCGCGTTCTCCTCCGACTCGTCGATCAGGTTCTGCAGCGCTTCCTTTTTGGAAACGTACTGCACCCGGAGATTGCCGAGATCCTTATAGCCCTCGATCTCCTTGCGGATGTCGTTTGCGCGTTCGGGGGAAATATCGTACTCGAGGAACACGACGATCTTGTTCATCATGGAAAGGTTGTTGAGGTTGCCCGTCACGTTTCTCATCAGGAGAAAGGAACTGCCGATCAGCACGAGGCAGCAGATCAGAACGAAGAGAGAGCCCACCGTGGCGGAGAGATTGCGAAAAAGCCCCCGGAACGCCTGCCCGATGAAATAAAAGGGATTGTACTGTTTTCTTCTCATCTCTCGGCCCCTCCGGGGAGATACTCCCGCGCCTTCCCGTTTTCGAGGAAAATGGTCCGCTTCCCGTAATGGCTGACAAGCTCCCGCTCGTGCGTAACGACGATGACCGTTTTGTTGAGGTTGTTGACCATCACCAGAAGATCCATGATCGCCTTCGACATCGCGGGGTCGATGTTCCCCGTCGGCTCGTCCGCGATGATGATCTCCGGGCTGTTGACCAGCGCGCGCGCCAGCGCAACGCGCTGCTGCTCGCCGCCGGAGAGCTCGCCCGGATAGCGCTTCATCTTTTCCTCCAGCTGAACGGTGCGCAGCATGTGCAGTACCTTGCTGCGGATCAGCTTTTTCGGGGTGCCGATCACGCGGAGGGCGAACGCGACGTTCTCCTCCACCGTCATCCCGGGAAAGAGCCGGAAATCCTGGAAGACGACGCCGAGCTTGCGGCGGTACTTCGGGACGCGGTAGGCGGGCATCCGGCCGAGATCAAAGCCGTTGACGGTGAGGGAGCCGGAGTCGATCTTCTCCTCGCGCAAAAGCAGCTTCATCATCGTGGTCTTGCCGGCGCCGGTATCCCCGATCACAAAGACGAACTCCCCGTCGTTGATCGTCAGGTTGAGCCCGTTCAAAACGTTTTTGCCGTTCTTGTAGGACTTGGTCACGTTTTTGAATTCTATCATATCCGTTTGTCTCCGGGAATGATCAATATTTCGCCGGTTTGGAGGTGAGGTATTTCTTGACCATCAGGGCGACCTTGAAGGTGATGGCGTGCTCGAACTCGCGCAGATCGAGCCCGGTGATCTTGCGGATCTTATCGAGGCGGTAAACGAGCGTGTTGCGGTGAACAAAGAGCTTGCGGGAGGTCTCCGAGACGTTGAGGTTGTTCTCAAAGAAGCACTGCACGGTGGCGAGCGTTTCCCGGTCGAGCGACTCGAGCGAGCCCTTTTTGAACACCTCCTGCAAAAAGATCTCGCAGAGGGTGGTGGGCAGCTGATAGATCAGCCGGCCGATGCCGAGGTTCTCGTAGCTGACGATCTCCTTTTCGGTATCGAAGACCTTGCCGACCTCCAGCGCGACCTGCGCCTCCTTGTAGGCCTTGGCCAGATCCTTCAGGGTATCGACGACCGAGCTGATGCCGATCGACACCTTGCAGTAGAACTCGGCGGAGAGCGTTTCCGAGATGGTCTGCGCCAGCTTTTCGAGATCCTTCTGCGTATAGCCCTGCTTGAGCTCGTGCACGAGGACCACGTCGTGCTCGCCCACGCTGATCACGTAGTCGCGGTTTTTGTCCGGGAACATATTCTGGACCATCTCGTAGGGGAGCATATCGGCCTTGCCGCGGAACTTCAGAAGATAGATCACGCGCGGCTCGTCGGAGCTGAAGCGAAGCTCCTTGCTCTTGATGTAAATATCGCTCGGCAGGATATTGTCGAGGATGATGTTTTTGATAAAGGAGCATTTATCGTACTTTTCGTCGTACAGATTTTTGATGTTGGCAAGGGAAACGGCGAGAACGGAGCTGATCTTCTCCGCCAGACTGTCCTCTCCCTCCACAAAGACGACGTTCTCCACGCGGGCGTTGCTCCCGATCGGACGGTAGGTATATCCGGCGAGGAGGAGCGGCTCGCCGTTATAGGGGAGCTCCTCCCGGATCTCGCGGCGCTGTTCGCCGATCTTCCCGAGCTCGCTGCAGGCAATGGTCACGCCGTTTTCGTCCACAACGCCGATCACGCGGTCCACGGCGTCCTTCATCTGATGGATCACACCCTGAAATAATCTGTTAGACATTCTTCTCTTTCCTTCTCTTCCGGAAGATTTCCTTTCTCCTTTTCCTAACAAAAGGACATATTTAGCAATCTTACTGATATTGTAACTCTTTTTTTGTCAAAGTTCAATATGTTCTTTGATCTTTTTCACAACTTTTTTCCGGTTTTTTTCCGCAAAAGCAGCAATTTTCAGGAAGTGAAGGGACGGAAGGGGGCTTTTCCCTCCTTCTCCCAGGCAAAGGAAAGGCAGGAAAGGACGTGCGCGCCTGCCGTTTCGGTGCGCAGGATCCGGGGTCCGAGCCCGCAGAACCGGCAGCCCGCCGCCGCGGCGGCGGCCGCCTCCGCGTCGGTAAAACCGCCCTCCGGCCCGATAAAGACCGAAACGCGCTCCGGCGGGTCGGCGGGCAGAGAGGCGGCGAGCGGCGCCGTCCCCTCTCCCTCGTAGCAAAAGAGGGGGAGCGTCCCCCGCGCCTCCTCCAGAGCGGCGGCAAAGGAGAAAAGGAAGCTCACGCCGGGGATCGCGCCCCGGCCGCATTGCTTGGCGGCGGCTTCGGCGACGCGGGCGTAGCGTTCCCGCTTTTTTCCGGCGCCCGCTTCGTCCGGGCGGACGATCGCCCGCTCGGTGAGAACGAAGACGATCTCCGCCGCGCCCAGCTCCACCGCCTTCTGGACGACGGTCTCCGGCTTGTCCCCCTTCGGCATTCCCTGATAGAGCACGGCGCGGTAGGGGGGCTCCCCGGCGTTTTCCCGGCTCCCGACGGCGGAGAGAAGGATAAAATCCGGCGAGACCGCCCGGAGGCGGCAAAGATAGTCCCGCCCCGCGGGATCGGAAACGATCACCTCGTCCCCCGCCTTCATCCGCAGGACGCGCGCGAGATGATAGGCGTCCCGCCCCGTAACCGAAAGCTCGCAGTTTCCGTCCGGCGGCCCCGCAAAGATCCGCTGCATCGTTTTCCCTCCGTAAAATCGCGCGATCCGCTTGTTTTCATTTTATTATACACCGCCCGCCCGCGTTTGTCAAAGGATTTGCGGACAGAAAACGGACGCGTCAATTCAGTGTCTTCTAAAAGCACGGCAAAGAAAAAAGTTCCGTTTCAAGAAAGAATGTGAATTTTTTGTAAACATTCGGAAAAACCTGACGAATTTTTGCCTTCTCAAACGTTTATATAAGTGAAAGGACAAAATCCGTCCTTTGCGCGCTTTTTCGGTGCGGTTTCAGCAATGCGTCGGGAAAGAACAAACAAGACAAGAAAAGAGGTGATCCTATGCGTGTATTTGTTTGACCCCGTCTGACCCTGCGCCGCGCACTCCTTCTGTCAAGGATTGACAACAGTCAAAGAATACGATACACTAAGAAAGAAAAAACACACGATGAAAATTCGCTGACTAAGGAGAAACCGAAATGCGAAAAAATGTTTTGTTCCTTTGCTGCGTTTTTATCCTTTCACTTCTCTTGCCGATCTCCGCGCAGGCGTATTCCCTCGATAATCAAAAACACAGAAACGGGGAAATTGACAATAACGGCAGCAAATTTGCATCCGGAGTATCCGACGATTCTTTGTGGGCGGCTTTCTGGGAATTGGATTTGATGACGGCAAAGTATACTCCTTTTTTCAGAGCGAAGAGCAGCATTCAGAGAGAACTGCTTCCCGAAGGAATCGCCGAGGAAATCTGGGAAAACGGGATCCGCTACGAGCTCTCTTCGAGTTTTCCGGCCAATACTCCCTCCGGGTGGGGCCCGGACGGATTGTTGTCCAAGAGCGAAATAGAAAAATTCTTCCAACCGATCACCCTCGGAGGCAAGACCTTTTATAACGTGATCGAGCGGAACGGCTATCGATATTTTGCCGCGTTCCCCTCGCTCTATCACTACAAACAGGATAACATAATCGAAGGGATCTCCATTGAACGGATCGAAGACACGGCGGACAGGATCGTGATCAACGTGACCGCCACGGGGCTTGGGGTAAGCGTGACGTATCCGGTAACGTATTCCGTTGTCAAAACCGGATCGCTGAATACCCCGAAGCCTTTTGCAATCGAATGGACCAGTTCCTCTTTCGCCCTGCTCGACGCCTATCTTACCCAAAACGGACTGTCTCCTTTTGACGTTTCGCCGGAAACCGGAGACAATACCGTCTTCCTTCTCCCCGCGGCGGCGCTCGCCCTCGGCGGGATCCTCCTCGCCGCGAAAAAGAGAAAACGGGATAATTGACAGACACCATGAAAAGAGCAGGCGGCGCGCCGTTTGCATAAAGGAGAAAAAATGAAACGTTTTATCGTAATGCTTTTGATTGCTCTTATCCTGATTACTGCTTGCGCAAAAACCGAAAAACTGTCGGAAAAAGTGTTACAAATCAACCAAGAAAGTTACAGCGAACCTCAAGGAGAGCAAAAAAACAGGTCTGTTTTCCCTCTTGTTGCAGAAACGGAAATCTTTATGGACAGCGAAAAACTCGGCAAAACGGTCAACTTCTCATTTTTGGGGAAACAGTACGAGGGAAAGTATTGTCGATCCTTCCGGTATAATCTTTATAGCATCTCCGTTGACTCCTATATCTTGAACGGGATCAATGAAGAGAAAGAAAGCGTTCTTCTCCTGCCGGACGGGCAGATCTATGCGATGTTGTTCCGTTTTGCAACGCTCGATATCGACCCGTTTGCGACGGAGCAGGAGGTTCGGGAAAAAACGGAGGAGGCATTGCGCGGAGAGATCGATTTCAGTTTTTATCAAAACTTCAAAAGCGCACAGTCCGTCCCGGGAGGCGGTGAAAACGGCTTTGGATTGTATTCTTTTTTGTGGTACAATACAAAGGGAGATATCCCCCTTGGAAATGCGATAAGCTTATACGTTTTAGACAACGGAGAAATGGGCGGCCTGCGAATGTGCAATAAAGCGGGAAATTCCTATGATCACTTAAAAGAGAATCTGAGCGCAGAACAGTTTTTGCCGGAGATAGAGGAGGCGGTCCGGGAGATTTATGCGGAAGATCTGACTGATTGGCGTTTGCAGTCTTCCAGGATTGCGACCTATCGCGAACAATGCTATCTGTACTGCCAGATCGGTGTCAGTCTTAAAAGCGGATGGAACGAAGCTTGCGAATTGCTTATCAGAATCGATTAAAAACAAAGCGATCCCCTCGGCGGCGCTTTTCTCGCCGCAAAAAAGAGAAACCGGAGAAGCTGACCGCCCGGTCGGCAGGCGGAGCAAAACCGAAAAGCGGGAAAAGAGCAGGCGCACGCCTGCTCTTTTCCGTTGGCAGGAGGAAGGAGTTTTCCCGTTCCTATGCCTCCCTCTCGAGGGCCCGAATCCCCAAAATGTCCTCCGGACCTTCCCGGGGGCCCCGGCGGGCCGGGGGACCGCTTGCGGTGGAAGGAGTTTTTGACTCCTTGTTTCTTCTTTGCTCTCATCCTTACCGCCCGCCTACTCCTTCACCCGCTGCGCGGGAGCTCCCTCCCGGAGGACGCCAAACGGCAGGAGCAAGCCCCTGCCCTACAACGCCCGAAACAATCTTTGGTTTGTAGGGCGGGGACCGCCGCGGGGCTTCAGCCGCGCGGCATAAAACGGAAGCCGCGGGGCGTCTGACCCGCGGCATCCTATTTCTCCCGCCGTCCCGCCAAAACAGAAAGCCGACCCATCCGTACCGGGTCGGCTTTCGTATCTCTTTCGCTATGAACACGCTCTCTCTATTTAATAACCCTTTTCAAAAAGTCTTTTGCCTACTTTTCTTCAGAAAAGTAGGTGCCTGCTTTTCTTCAGAAAAGTAGGGCGTTCTCCTTCTTACCCTCGCGCGGCGGCGAGGGCGACCCAGTCGTGTTCCAGCTCGCGGCGCCGGATCCGGAAGCCGTTTGCTTCCAGCGCGTCCCGGACGAGCCCTTCGGACTTGTCGATGATGCCGGAGAAGAGGCAGACGGCGCCGGGGGCGAGGAAGGCGGGGAGGGCGGGCAGGAGGCGGACGATGATCTCCGCGACGAGGTTGGCGGCGACCAGCTGATAGCCGCCGGGGATCCGCTCCACCGCGGAGAGAAGATCGGACTGCACGCAGAGGACGTTTTCGCAGCCGTTCTTTTCCGCGTTCTCCCGCGCGACGCGCACGGCGTCCGGGTCGAGATCGCAGGCGATACAGCGGCGAGCGCCGAGCTTGGAGGCGGCGATCGAGAGGATCCCGCTGCCGCAGCCCACGTCGAGGAACGCGGCGTTTGCCGGGAGGTAATCTTCGATCATCGAAAGGGCGAGGCGCGTCGTCTCGTGCGTGCCGGTGCCGAACGCCATCCCCGGATCCATCCGCACGGCGACCTCGCCGTCTTTCGGCTCCTCTCCGAGCCACGCGGGGAGGATCGCGATCCGGCCGACGCGCTGCGGGCGGTAGTACTTTTTCCAGTTTTCCTCCCATTCGGAGGAGCGCCGCCCGGTCACGGTCAGGACGATCCCTCCGCCGAGGGCGGCGAACCGCTCGCGCAGGAACACCTCCGCCGCGGGCGCCTCCGGGCTGTCCGCCGGGAGGTAAAAGGCGACGGAGCCGCGGCTCTTATCGGCCGAGAGGATGCTCTCGTCCACCAGCTCCCCGTACAAGGGATCCGGCCCCGCGTCCCGGTGATCCTCGATCACCAGAGCCGGCTCGATCCGGCTCATCACGGCTGCCGCCGTGTCGAGCAGGGCGCTGTCCGTTTCCGCTTTGAACTCGATCCATTCCCGCTGCATATTTGCTCTCTTCCCGAAAACAGCCGGCTTGCGCCGGCCGTTTTCCGTTTTTTATTTTCCGAAGAACTTTTTCCGTTTGGTATAGTTGGTATCCTTGCAGCTGTCGGCAAACGCCTCCAGCAGTTTTTTCTGTTCGCCCGTGAGGTTTTTCGGCACCTCGACGAGGATATGGATCACCAGATTGCCCTTCCCCGAGGAGCGGAGCATCTTGATCCCGCTGCCGCGGAGGGTAAACTCCGCGCCGTTCTGCGTGCCCGCCGGCAGATCGAACTTCACCTTCGATCCGTCGAGGGTCGGGATGTCGAGCGACGCGCCGAGCGCCGCCTGCGGGAAGGTCACGGGCATCTCGCAGTGGAGGTCGTACCCGTCCCGCTCAAAGACGCTGTGCCGCCGCAGGTTGACCACGACGTAAAGATCGCCGTCCGGCCCGCCGCCCCGGCCGCTGTTCCCTTCTCCCGACTGCATGATCCGCTGCCCGTCGTCGATCCCCGCGGGGATCGTAACGGCAAACTTCTTTTTGACCCGTACGTAGCCCTTTGCGCTGCAGTTGGGGCAGGGCTGCGCGATCTTTTTCCCGCTTCCGCCGCAGCTCGAGCAGCGCTGGGTGGTCTGCATCATCCCGAGCATCGTCCGCTGGGTAACGCGGACCTGGCCGGTGCCGTGACAGTCCGGGCAGGTTTCGACCGAGCTGCCTTTCGCCGCGCCGGTCCCGCCGCAGTCGGGGCATTTTTCGATCCGGTTGAAGGAGATGTCCTTTTTACAGCCGAAGGCGGCCTCCTCCAGCGTCAGCGTCACGCTGACCGCGATATCGTCCCCGCGGACGGCGGCGCTGCGCCCCCGCGCGGAGCTCCCGCCGCCGAAGAAGGCGGAAAAGATGTCGCCGAAGCCGGAAAAATCGCCGAACCCGGAGAACCCGCTCCCGTCGAAGCCGCCGGCGCCCGAGGAGGGGTCGAAGGCGGCGTGGCCGTACGCGTCGTATTTCGAGCGTTTGTCCGCGTCGGAGAGAACGGCGTACGCCTCGTTTACCTCCTTGAACTTCATCTCGGCTTCCTTGTTGCCGGGGTTGACGTCCGGGTGGTACTGCTTCGCCAGCTTATAGTATGCTTTTTTGATCTCGGCGTCGGTGGCGGTCTTTGACAGCCCCAATACCTCGTAATAATCTCGTTTTTCCTCAGCCATGGTCGGTCATCTCTCCTGATACCGAACAAGAGGCGGACGGAGGGGGCTCCGTCTCTGCCTCTTTTCGGTCAGCGGTATTTTATTTGCTGTCGCCGGTCTTGTCTTCAAAATCGGCGTTGTAGACGGTGTCGTCTCCGCCGCCCGCGCCGGCGTTGGGGTCAAAGCCCGCGCACGCGTTCGGGTCAAACCCGGCGCCCTGCGCGCCGGCCTGCTGCTGGTAGAGCTTTTCGCTGATCCCGTAGAAGGCCTTTTCCAGCGCGTCGCTGTCCGCCTTGATCTCCTCGTTCGAGCCGTTCTCGAGACTCTTTTTCAGCTTTTCGATCGCGTCGCGGACCGGCGCCTTGTCGGCGTCGCTCACCTTGTCGCCCATCTCCTCGAGCGTCTTTTCGCTCTGGTAGATCAGGCTGTCCGCCTTGTTTTTCGTCTCGGCGGCTTCCTTCTGCTTGCGGTCGGACTCCGCAAACTTCTCCGCGTCCTTGACGGCGCGGTCGATATCCTCTTTGCTCATATTGCTCGAGGAGGTGATCGTGATGTGCTGTTCCTTGCCGGTGCCCTTATCCTGCGCCGTGACGTTCACGATGCCGTTCGCGTCGATATCGAAGGTAACTTCGATCTGCGGGACGCCGCGGGGTGCCGGCGGGATCCCGTCGAGGGTGAAGCGGCCGAGGGTGGTGTTGCCGGACGCCATCTCACGCTCGCCCTGCAGCACGTGGATCTCCACGGAGGTCTGGCCGTTCGCCGCGGTGGAATAGACCTGGCTCTTCTTGACCGGGATCGTGGTGTTGCGGTCGATGATCCGGTTGAAAACGCCGCCGAGCGTCTCGATGCCGAGGGACAGAGGCGTTACGTCGAGCTGGAGCAGATCCTTGAAGTCGCCGCCGAGCTCGCCCGCCTGAACGGCCGCGCCGATCGCCACGCACTCGTCGGGGTTGATGCCCTTGAAGGGATCCTTGCCGATGAAGCTCTTCACCGCTTCCTGCACGGCGGGGATCCGGCTGGAGCCGCCGACGAGCAGGACCTTGTCGATCTGGCCGACGGAGATGCCCGCGTCCTTGATGACCTGACGGGTCGGGCCCATCGTCGCTTCCACGAGGTCGGCTGTCAGCTCGTTGAACTTGGCGCGCGTGAGCGTCGACTCAAAGTGCTTCGGGCCGGTGGCGTCCGCCGTGATATAAGGGAGGTTGATCTCGGAAGTCGTTACGCCGGAGAGCTCGATCTTCGCCTTTTCCGCCGCTTCCTTCAACCGCTGGAGCGCCATCTTGTCCT
>JAFSSQ010000083.1 GCA_017450965.1 Clostridia bacterium | reverse complement strand
GTCGCAACCTTTCTCGTGTCAGTCCTGCGACCCTAAAAAAGAACCTGGCGTTGATCAACGCCAGGCCCAAAAAAGTTCTTAAATTCCAAAAACCAGTTGATTTGTTTAACGCTTCAATTCAAAATTTGTTGCACTTCACTTTACAATTCATCGTCGGGTTTATGGCGGAGAGAGGCGCGCCGCAATCCGCTTTTCAAGCCATCTGCCGCTGAGAAAGCGCCAGAGAAAGACGGCGGCGCGGAAGACCCAGTCGATCATCATGGCGATCCATACGCTGATCACGCCGAGGCCGAAACGGCAGGCGAGAAGATAGCTGCATCCGACCCGGAACGCCCACATCGAAAAGGCGGAGATCAGCATGGGAAAGGAGGCGTCGCTCGCGGCGCGGAAGGCGTTCGGCAGAGCGAAGGCGACCGGCCAGATCGTTGCGGCAAAAACGTTGTGGAGCAGGATCATCTTCAGCGCCAGTCCGTTTGACTCGGCGGAAAGGTCGTACACGCCGATCACCGGCCGCGCGAGGAGGGAAAGAGCCAAAGCCACAAAAAACATGATCCCGTAAGCGACGCCGAGCAGTTTTTTCGTATAGCTCTTCGCCTCTTCTTTTTCCCCGGCGCCCACGCATCGGCCGACCACCGTGATCATGGTAAGCCCGACGGCGCCTCCCACGGCGTATTCAAAGGAAACGAGAGAATTCGCGACGGCGTTGGCGGCGATGGAGGCCGTGCTGAAGGTGGAGACCAGACTTTGCGTCAGCAGCTTGCCGAAGTGGAACATTCCGTTCTCAAGCCCCCCGGGAACGCCGATCCGGAAGATGTTTCGGATCATCCCGGGATCCAGCCGGACGCGAAAAAGTTTTTCCACGTAGATCGGGTTCGATCTGCGGTGCGAAAGGAGAAGGATCACCGCCGCGCCGAAAACGCGGGAAAGCAGCGTGGCGATCGCCGCGCCCGCGGCGCCGAGCCGGAAGCCGTAGATCAGGATCGCGTTGCCCGCGATATTGAACGCGTTCATCCCGAGAGAAACGGAGAGGGAGATCCCGGCGTTCCCCATCGCGCGGAAGACGGCCGCGCCGCCGTTATAGAGCGCGAGAAAGGGATAGGAAAGCGACGTAAAGAGAAAGTAGATCCGCGCGTGCGCCATAACGTCCGCTTCCGTTTTTCCGAAGACGAGGGAGAGAAGGGAACCGCGGAAGATCAGCGCAACGGCCATCACAGCCGCGGAGATGAAGAAGAGGACGTAATAGAGCATTTTGGCGGAGGTACGCGCGGACGCGTAGTCCTTTTGCCCCAAAAACTGCGCGCAGACCACGGCGCCGCCGGCCGCGAGCGCGGCGAAGACGTTGCTCATGAAGAGATTGAGAGAATCGACGAGGGAGATGCCGGAGACGGCGGCTTCTCCCACGCTCGATACCATCATCGAGTCCACCATACCGACGGTAACCGCAAGAACCTGTTCCAGGATCAGCGGCAAAAGGATCTTTGAGAGATCCTTGCGAGAAAACAACATTGCGTCTGTCTCTTTCCTGCTTTTAATCGTATATTATATAACCCGCCGCGCCGCCCGTGTCAAGTGTTTTTTCGAAAAAACGGGGGAAGTTTTGCCCGCCGCGCCGCGTTTTCCGTCGGCAAACGCGATCTTTTGCGGCGCCGCCGGAAAAACGAATCCGTCCCGTCTGTTGACGATCCGGTTTTAAACGCCGAGAGCAACCTCTGAATGGCGATTTAACGCTGTTTTTTCTTCTTCTTGTTAAAAGAATATGCCTTAACTTGACCTTATCGCGGTTGCGTGATAGAATACAACTGTTTTACGGAGGATACATATATGAACAACTTCACCTTTTACGCGCCGACTTTCTTTGCCTTCGGCAGGGACGCCCAAAAGCAGGCGGGCGCTCTCGTGACGCGCTTCGGCGGAAGCCGGGTCCTGCTCCACTACGGCGGCGGTTCCGTCGTCCGGTCGGGCCTTCTGGATCAAGTCAAAGCTTCCCTCACCGGAGCCGGACTCTCTTTTCTCGAGCTCGGCGGCGTCAAGCCGAATCCCCGCAGCGGCCTTGTCTATGAAGGCATTGATCTTTGCCGCAGAGAAGGCGTGGATTTTGTCCTGGCCGTCGGCGGCGGCAGCGCCATCGACTCGGCAAAAGCCATCGCGGCAGGCACGGTCTATGAGGGAGATTTCTGGGATTATTACGAAGGCAAGCCCGTGGAAAAGGCCCTCCCGATCGGTACGGTCCTGACGATCGCCGCGGCGGGCAGCGAGGGCTCGCCCGACTCGGTCATCACGAAGGAGGACGGGATGATCAAGCGCGGCGCCTCCGGCGAGGCATACCGTCCGAAGTTCTCGATCCTCAATCCCGCCCTGACGCAGACCCTGCCGCCTTATCAGACCGCCTGCGGCATCACGGATATCATTGCGCATCTGTACGAACGCTACTTGACGAACACCAAAGACGTGGAAGTGACCGATCGCCTGATCGAGGCTCTGCTCTTAGCGATGATCCACGAAGCGCCGAGGGTCATGGAGGATCCCAATAACTACGAGGCCCGCGCCAACATCATGTGGGCGGGGATGATGGCCCATCACAACAGCTGCGGCGTCGGCCGCAGCCAGGACTGGACCAGCCACAGCGTTGAGCACGAGCTCTCCGCCCTCTACGACTGCGCCCACGGCGCGGGGCTGGCCGTCGCGATGCCGGCCGTCTTCACTTATACGGTGCATCACGACGTGATGCGCTTTGCGAAGATCGCGACCCGGGTCTGGGGCTGCCAGATGGACTTCGACGATCCCGAACGGACGGCGAAAGCCGGTATCGAGGCCTTGAGATCCTTCCTCTGCTCCATCGGTATGCCGAAGAACTTTGCGGAGCTTGGCGCAAAAGAGGCGGATATTGAATATCTCGCTCGCACCTGCTGCCGGGGCTCCGGAAAGGCCGACGGCAAACTGCGCGGCTTCACGACGCTGGATCAAAGCGACGTTGAGGCGATCTATCGGCTGATGCTGTAATACCGGCGCCCGCCCGGACGGCGATTTGATTTCTCACATGGCAAAGCCCCAAAATCAACGTTTTGATTTTGGGGCTTTGTTTTGCAGCCTGTTCAGCATCTTCCGCCGCAGACCAGCGATCCGCCGTCGACCGGCAGATTCGCTCCGGTGATAAACTTTGCTTCGTCGGAGACGAGAAACAGCGCCGCGTTCGCGGTGTCCCACGCGTCCCCGCAGCCGCCTTTCAGCGGGACGAGGCGGTTTCTCGCCGCGATCGCTTCTTCTCTGGTTTTTCCCGCTTCCACCATGGGCTCGATCACAAGCGGAGTCGTTACGTACCCGAGCAGAATGGTGTTTACGCGGATCCCGGCCCCGGCAAAGGTTGCCGCTGCGTTCTGCCCGAGATAGGTCATCATATGCTTGCTCGCAGCATAGGAAAAACGGCCGTGTTTTCCGATCATGCTCCCGCCGATCGAAGAGATCTGCACCACGGACCCGCCGCGATCCTTCATATAGGAATAAATATGCCGGAAGCAGTAGATCGCGCCGTTTGCCGTGATCTCCATCGCTTTGTCAAAATGCTCCATATCGAAGTCCATAAAGGCGGCGTCGCCGTCAAACACCCCGACGTTGTTGACGAGCGCGTCGATCCGTCCGTACCGTTCAAAGCACGCGCGGAAGGCGTTTTTCACGTCGTCTTCCTTTGAAACGTCCCCCTCGAAGACCGCGCAGCGTTCCCTGTGCCGCTCGTCGATGAAAGAGAGCGTCCGCTTTGCGCTTTCGATATGCCTTGCCACGATGAAAACGGAAGCGCCTTCCTCGGCGAAGCGCGCGCAGATCGCCTTGCCGTTGCCGACGCCCTCGCCCGGACGCTGACCGCCGCCCATCACAACGGCTACCTTTCCTGAGAGTCTTCCCGTTTTTGATCGCCTCTTTTCTTTATTCAGTCCTTCAGAAAAATCCCGGCGGCAGGAAATCTGCCGCCGGGAAATCGGTGAGAACCGTTCAGTTCTTTCTCGTTTTACGCAGAAGCGCGAGGGAAAGGACGAGCGAGACCGCAGCGATCGCGGCAATTGCCGGGAGGGATGAGCCGGTCTGCGGAGCCGGGGTGCCGGTGCCGGAACCCGAGCCGCTTCCTGTTCCGCTGCCCGTGCCGCTGCCCGAGCCCGTGCCGTTGCTGAGATCAACGTTATTCACGGCGTCAAAGGAAATCGCCTGCACCTTGGGAGAAACCGCATCGAAGATCGTCTTGTCGACGTTGAGGATGTGGTTCCCGAGCGCTACCACGTCGGTCATTCCTTTTTCCGGCGCGGAATTGCTGAGAATATAAATGCTGGTCCCGGAAATACCCGGAACGAGTATGTTATTGTTCGACAGATTGGTAAAGCTCTTGGAAACGTCGAATTCGGGATAGATGTTAACCGTCATAGTGCCGGTCACGCCCGAGGGTTTTTCAACGGTCTTGTTGGTATCATTATACCCCATGTGCGCAACGGGATCTCTGTCCGTCGCGCCGATAAAGCGGTTGATCACCGCGCCGTAAACGTTGACGGTCGCGTTCGTCACGGTCACCAGCGCGTTGCGGACCACGCAGACGGTGTTCATCACCGCGCTGCCGCCGACGTTGATCGTCACGTCGCCCGTCAGATTGCAGTTGCTGGAGTTCTGCGCGTAGCCCGCGATGTCGCCCCAGTTGCTGCCGCCCATCACGGTGAGGGTGTAACTGGCGGACGCCGCGGTCTTATCTTCGTTGAAACCGTATTTACCGGGATCTTCGCTGTGTTTATAGGTCCCGCGGAGCCCCATGGCGGCGGTGGACTTGAAGCCGGGGCCGAAGGTCACGTTGTGCAGGTTGGCGCAGAACACGATCGTTGTGGTCGGCTTCTCGGCGGTCAGGGTGATATCGTCGATCACGGTGTCTCCGCTGAAGTGGAAAGCATGGCTGCTGGCGTCGTTGTTGAAATGCAGCGTGGAGGTCTCGTCCTTACCGACAACGGTGATCACGTGGGTGAAGGTCGGGGTGACGAAGGAAGCGGTCAGCGGAACGGTGACCGTACCGACCACGACCAGCTTGGCGTCGCCGGTGAGAGCGGCCGCCGCCTCAAACGCTGTCTTGAAGTCGCCGAAGGCGTTCGCTTCGCTTGTCCCGTCTCCCGTGCCGCCGTCCTTGACGTAGAGCACGGTCTCCTCGGCCGCGCTCGCCGTGAAGCCGATCGCACCGAGAGAAAGGAGCAGCGCTGCGCAGAGAAGGATAACTGTCAGCTTTTTCATAGGGTTCCTCTCCTTTTTTATAAAAATCATTTTTATGGATCCTGAAAAATACCCGGTTTGTTGCGGGGAAGCTGCCGTTTGCACAGGCAGACCCGGGAAAACGGTCCGTTTTCCGTTCAGGAAGCGGATCTTTTTCTGTCAGAAAACCCGATTATTTCTTTTTCTTTTTGATCAGGACGACGGCGACGACGGCAACGGCGACCGCGGCGGCGGCCAGGATCACCCACACGAAAGCGGGAACGCCTCCGTCGGGCTCCTGTGCGGCGGCGCCCGTGGTATCGACCGGGGCTTTGGTTTCGGGAGCTTTGGTTTCGGGAGCCTTCGTCTCCGGGGCTTTCGTTTCGGGAGCTTTGGTTTCGGGAGCCGTCGTTTCGGGGGCCTTCGTCTCCGGCGCCTGCGTTTCAACGGGCTGCGTCTCGACGGGAGCGGGGGTATCGCCGAGATTGACTTTGTTGATCGAATCGAAGGAAACGGTCTGCACGTGCTCGATCACCGCGTCAAAAACCGCGGCGTCGATATTGAGCGTATGGCTGCCGAGGGATTCCACGTCGGTCAACCCCTTTTCGGGCGCGCGGGTGCTGAGGATGTAGATCGAGGTACCGGAGATGCCGGGAACGACCAGATCGCTGGACGCCAGATTCGTGAAGCTCTGCGAAGCGTCAAAATCCGAGAAGACGTTGACGGTCAGCGACCCGGAAACGCCGGAATTATACTGCACGGTCTTGGTGGCGTCGTCATACTGGAGATGCTGGATCGGGTCTCTGTCCGTCGCGCCGACAAAACGGTTGATCACCGCGTCGTGGATATTGATGACCGCGTTCGTCGCGGTCACGCGGGCGTTGCGGGCGATACAGATGGTGTTCATCTTCGCGCCGCCGCCGACGTTGATGGTCACGGTGCCTTGCAGATTGCCGTAAGCGGAGTTATGCGCGTAACCGGCAATGTCGTTCCAGTTGCTGCCGCCCATCACGGTGAGGGTGTAATCGGCGGTAGCCTCGGTCATCAGGGCGTTGTAGCCGTATTCGCCGGAGAGGATCCCGTTGTGTTTATAAGTTCCGCGGAGCGACATGAGCGCGTCGGATTTGAACCCGGGGCCGAAGGTCACGTTGCGCAGATTGGCGCAGAAGATGATCGTATCGCCCGGATTTTCCGCGACGAGCGTGATATCGTCGATCACGGCGTCTCCGCCGAAGTGGAAGACCTGGTTTTTCCCGTTGATGAAATAGAGGATGGAAGAATCGTCCTTTCCGACGACGGTGATCAGATGGTCGTAAAGCGGAGAAATAAAGTATTCCGTAAGGGGAACAGGGACCGTGCCGACCACGATCAGTTTGGCGTCGCCGGAGAGGTCGGCCGCTGCTTCAAAAGCGGTCTTGAAGTCGCCGAATGCGTTCGCTTCGCTTGTCCCGTCCCCCGTGCCGCCGTCCTTGACGTAGAGCACGGTCTCGGCCGCGCTTGCCGTAAAGCCGATCGCGCCGAGGGAGAGGAGCATCGCAAAGCAGAGGAAGATAACAATCCATTTTTTCATGCCGTTTCTCTCTTTCTTTTCTGTGTTTTTGTTATTTTGCTTACCGGAAAAACCGGAAATCAAAAACTTCTTATATTCGTTTTTATTATATTTGTTTTCCGTTTTGAAATCAACTTATTTGCAAAAACGCATTGTTTTTCCCAACTATGCGGGAAAAGAGCAAAACAAGCCGTTCCCGCCGTTCCGACGGACGGAGGCGTCTTTGTCGGTCCGAGGCGGTTTCAGTTCCAGCGGCCGATCACCGTCCGGTATCCCTCGTTGATCGCTTCGATCTGCCGCTCCGCCGCGCCGGCGTTCGCTTCATAAATGCTCGAGAAGGTGTTCGTCTTTGACCGGAACATATTCAGAAGCAAACTGTTCAGATTCCCGATCCGGTGCAGCTGTCCGATATCGTAGATGAAGCTGTCGTAGATGATATCGAGCATCTCGATGCTCTCCTCATCCCGGAAGTAGGTGCCCGCGATCGTCTTTTCGTAGACCGCCGGCTTCACGATCTTCTGGCCGTAATAAGCGAGCGCCTCGGTGATCGCGGAGGTAAAGGTGAGATCGTCCTGCACGGAGGGCAGACAGAGGAACTGGGAATTGTAAGTGGGGAGCGTGGCGTAGTACCGCGTCTGCTCCTCGTTGAGCATCGGGAAGGGAAGAATGCCGAAGTCGGACTTCATGTCGCGCATCGGCTCGATGTTCAGAGACGAGGTCGCCCAGAAGAGCGCCTGGTCGTTCATCCAGTGCTCTCTCACGTTGCCTGCATTGCTGTAGCGCTGATACATCACGGCGTAATCGGTATTGTAGGCGATCTTGGTGAACTGCTCGACCACCGAAACGACGTTGTCGTTATAGAGGGACAGCTCAAACTCTCCGTCCTCGTTGATCGTTGCGATCTTCTGTCCCGCCGCGCTGATCATACCGAGGAGCGAGTCGTCCCAGACGTAAAGGCCGTAGCGGTCGTTCATATCGCGGATATCGTTGCCGTCCAGCTCCTCCGAAACGCTCAGGCACATTTCGGAAAACTTGTCCAGCGTCCAGTGCATATCCTTGACGAGCTGATAAGGATCCTCGACCTGCTGCTCCTTGCCGAGCTCCTTGTTGTAAAAGATCACGTACGTGGACTCGGATTTGGAGGCGGTGATATCGCCCTGCGTGAAAAAGATGTTTCCCATCACCGTGAGGTCCTTGTTGGCGTTCTGATCCCACCAGGACTTTGTCAGATCGATATACTCCGCCTTTCCGATCGGGCAGAGAAAATCGCTGTACGCCAGGGTGCTGACGTCCATCCCGCCGATCAGACCCATGTGGTAGTCCGCGCTGTTCGCGTTCACCGAGCGGGAGATGCGGTTGTAGCCGGAGCCGTTGCCGACGCCGGATTTGTTCTCGTCGATCACGATGCTGATCTTGACGCCGTAGGTTTCCTCGACCGTACTCTTGCGGATAAACTGCGCCTGATCGAGGACCAGGTTGCTCTCATCCGAAAAGCTGAAATCGTCGTAGGCGACCTGCCCGGCGGACAGAACGATGAAATCCGCATCGTCGTACGTTTTGTCGGGGACTTCCAGCTTTTCCTCCTGCAAAGAGGGGTCTCCCGTTCCGCTGTCCGGGACGGAATCGGTCGGGACGCCGCTTTCAGAGGGGGTGTTCGGGTTTTTGCCGCAAGCCGCCAGCGAGAGGAGCAGCGCCGACAAAAGAACCAGTGCCAAGAGTTTTCTTTTCATGAAAATACCTCCGTTTTGAATCGTTGTGAACCGGAATTCTATATAAACCGTAACGCCGCCTCAGGCGACGGTGCGTTCTTCAGCAATTGAGTCCGCCGTTGATGTAGATCGGCTGTCCCGCGATCCGGTTGCTCTTGTCCGAGGCAAGGAACACGGCGAGATCGGCGATCTCCTCCGGGTGAGCCATCCGCCCGAACGCGCTCGGGAAATCGTCGCTTTTTCCCTCGCTCCATCCCATCATCTGCGTGGTGACGGGACCGGGCGCGATATTCTGTACGATAACGCCCCGGCGAAAGAGGACCTTGGCAAAGCCCTGGCACATTCCCATCACGCTCCATTTCGAGATCCCGTAGGGATGGGCGCACGGCTGGTGGCCGGTCTCCGAGCTGACGACGATGATCTTTCCTTTGATCCCGTTTTCCGTTTCTTTTTGGAGAAAATAGTCCGCGGCGGCCTGCAGACAGAAGAACGCGCCTTTGACGTTGACATCAAAGATCTGATCCCAGCCCTCTTCCGTCACCGTCAGAAAGCGCTCCTTCCCGATCACGCCGGCGTTGTTCACGACGATATCGAGCCCGCCGAGAAGATCAGACGCTTTCCGGATGCTTTCGGGCGCTTTTTTCACGTCGGAAACGTCCCACGTCAGATAGCGCGCCGCTTCCCGTTCCGAATTGATCCGCGCGCAAACGGCGGACAGCGTTTCCGCGTTTCGTCCGGTGATGACGAGATCGGCGCCTTCGCGCGCGAACGCCGCGGCGATCGCTTCTCCGATCCCCCGGCTGGCGCCGACGATCATGATCTTTTTTCCCTGTAAAAGCATATTTTGTCCTTTCCGTATCCTTGCCCGGCGCCGCTTTGCCGTCCGCCCGGATTCTTGCTTTAAAAGGACCGCGGCGAAGAGGTCTCTTTTCCGTTGCTGCCCGTATTTGAATCAAAAAGCTCTTGTACCGAACGCAGGCGCTCCTCATCGGGCGCCGCGGCGTTTCCGGCGGGATAGTCGATCCCCAGCGCCGCATATTTCGTTTTGGCGTAGTCGTGATAGGGAAGTACCTTGACCCGCTTTACGTTGTGCAGGCCGGACAAAAACCGCGCCGCTTTTTCCGCTTCCCGGTCGTTGTATCCGCAAACCATCGGATAGCGGACTTCCATAGGGACTCCGAGCGAATCCAACAGACGGAAGTTGTCCAGGATATACCCTGACGGGATCCCGATCAGCTCTTCGGAAAGCGCGCTGTCCACGCACTTGAGGTCGCAGAGGAAGAGATCCGCAAGTCCGGCCGCTTTCCGCAGCGTCTCTCCGGGAACGGCGAGCGACGTATCGATCGCCGTATGGATCCCCTCTTTTTTCAAAAGGCGCAGAAGCTCGAAAACAAACTCCGGCTGCGTCAGCGGCTCCCCGCCGGAAAGCGTTACGCCGCCGCCCGTCATCTCGAAAAACGGCCGGTCAAGCAGAAGCTCGGGCAAAATCTCCTCCGGCGTGACCGTTTTCCCGAAGAAAACGTTGGCCTCCGCCGGGCAAACGTCCACGCAGCGTCCGCAGGCAACGCACTTTTCCCGGTCGAAAAGGTGTTTTCCGTCCGATATCGTATGCGCGCCTGCCGCACAGACGGCGGTGCAGTTTCCGCAGCTCACGCATTTGTGCGCGTAATGAGCCAGCTGAGGCCGGCGGGAAAGCCCTTCCGGGTTGTGGCACCATTTGCACCGGAGGGAGCAGCCCTTCAGGAACAGCGTGGTCCTCACGCCGGGTCCGTCGTGGATCTCCAGTCGCTTCAGCGCAAAATAGACGCCCGTTACGTTACTCATATCTTCCGCCCGACGCGCGTCTGATGATGTCCGACTGGACGACCGGGTGCATATTGACAAAATACTCGTTCCATCCGCAAACGCGGACCTGGAGATCGGAATAATTCTCCGGTTCTTCTCTTGCTTTCAGCAGCGTTTCCGCGTCCAGGACGTTCCCCTGCGCGCAAAAACCGCCGTTGCGGAAGAAGAGTCTGACGGCGCTGCACATCAGCTCGAGCCCGCTTTCTCCCTCGACCGCCGTCGGATGGAAGATCAGGTCGAGCGGCGCGCCGTCCGCCGTATCGGTGAAGTCCAGCGCCGCAAAGGATTTGAGCAGCCCGGAGACGCCGCGGTGCTCGCACCCGTTCACCGGACGGATGTTCTTCGAGAGGGGCTGACGGGCCAGTCTGCCGTCCGGAGACGCGCCGGTGTTCCGACCGTACCGTTCCGCAAAATTGACGGAGTCTCCGCCCATGCGGTAAACGCCTCCGTTTGCCGTCGGCTTGTTTATGATCTCTCCCGCCATAAAGCGGTAGATGTCGCGCGCCAGAGCGTCGGCTTCTTCCTCTCCGTTGCCCCATTTGACCGGATCCTTCCGGATCCTCGCGCGCAGATCCTCCGCGCCCTTCCAGTTTTTCTTCAGGATATCCGCGAACTCTTCGAGCGTGAGCTCTCCGTTTTCGTAGACGTGCTTTTTGACGGCGAGGAGCGAATCCACAGCCGTGCCGAGCGCAAAGATCTTGACGCTTTCGTTGTGAAGCGGCAAGCCGCAGTCGAACACGTCCCGTCCGCTTTCCACGCAGCTTGTGAACGTGGAGGAGAGGAAGGGGGCGGGATTGGACTCATAGGACCATTTGGCCTGTTTGTTGATCACGTCGATATTGAACACGGCGAATTGGTGCAGATACCGGTAAAAGGTCTCTAAAAACTCTTCCCATGTGGCGGGCAGCGGCGTTTTGCCGAAGAGGGAGATCTCGCACAGCAGGTCTTCTCCGCCGGTCATGGTGTATTCAACGGCTTTTTCCAGATTGATCCAGGAAGAACAGATGTGCATTTCTTCCACGCCGGGAATACAGGTCTCGTTGCAGCCGATCGGAAGATAAGACCTCGAAACCTCGCGCGGTACGCCGACTTTTTCGTACGCTTTCATCACGATCTCGTCCTGATAGAGGATGATGGAAGACGAGCCGGAACGCGTCATCTCCATCAGCTTTTTCAGGACTGCCTCCGGCATCCGGTCGGAGCAGCGGACGTGCAGTTTGGGATTTTCCGTTTTCAGGGATTGGTAAACGTCTAAGAAAAGAAGCATCAGCCCGCACTCGTCGGAATCCTCACTCCAGTCCGTGGAAATGCAGAGCGGCTGGTTCGCATACCGTTCCTCCGCTGCAATTTTCAGGATGAAATACCGGAAAAGCTCCGCCGCGCCGTCCTTCGTCAGGCGGCCGGATCGGATGTCCCGCACGTAATACGGCGTCCAGATCTGATCGACGGGACCGAGCGAGCGGATCCGCTCACGCGCGAGCTCGCCGGCGGTCAGGGCGACGTGCTGCAGACACAGCACCTCATAAAGCGTTTCCGGCGGTCTGACGGCGAGCGCCGCGTAAATGCGGGAAACCTCTTCCATCCCCGCTTTTCCCGCGGCGTCGGAAAGGCGCAGAAGATAGGAGATGACCGCTCTGTCCGCGATCTCCGCGCTGCGGTAGAAGATCTCCTGCCGCTCCGTCAGCTCGCCGCTTTTCTCTTTTTCTTTCTTTTTGTCCAGCACTCTTTGAAGAAGACCGGCAAAGCCGTTCTCTGTCAGTTCGTGCCAGTCGAAGATGGCGTGCCAGACGTCCAGATCCGGGATCGCCAGACCGGTCGCCGCCGAGAGCTCCCGCATCCGGCGGACGTAGGGGACCCGTTTTTCCAGCGCGTCCCGGTAATGTTCTGTCGAGAGTTTTTCCAGATAACTCGCCCTTGCGACCGGTTCGTACACCACGCCGTTGAAGAGTTTGTCGGGGAACATACTGTGCGGATTGATGCCGAGCATCCCGTTGTTCAGGACGTAGGAAAAAGCGTCGGCAAGCACGATCGGATAGGGCTTTTTTTCCTCGTTTTCAAAGATCTTTTTCAGATCTTCCTGCATTTGCTCGGGAGAGACTCCGCTGGAGGTGTCCCACTCGGCGTCCCGGTATTCATGGCGCAGAAACGGCAGGTCGCGAACAAAATCAAATTTCATTTTGTTACTCCTTTTTCCCTCGTTTTGCCAATATGATCAGCAGGACGGCGGCCGCGGCGATCACCGCAAAAGCCCCTCCCGCCAGGATCCACTCAACGGATACGGAGCGCCCGGAGGCGCCTTCTCCGACCGTCAGCGTGAACGCCCCGCCGAGCCCGGCGTAGGCGTATTCCCCGTACAGTTCGGCGAACACACGGTATTCGCCTTTTTCCTGCGGCAGGCCCTCGGTCTTTACCCCGTCTTTGAGGTAAGAGAAGCGGATCTCTCCGAACGAAGGATCGTAGTTTCCGCCTCCGTATACGCGGAGCGTAACGGTCTCCGGAGTCGCTTTTTCAACGCTCAGGCCTTCTTCCGCAAACAGGAACGTGCCGTCCCAGTTCTCAAACCCGGAGATCTTCGCGAAGACCGGCGTTTCGTTCACGTCCACGGAAAACTCCGTGGCAAGCGGCGAGGGAACGCCGTCCTGTCCCACGTGGAAGCCGGTTGCGTCCACGGTGTACTCTTCCATAAAGCAGTACCGCAGCCCGGTCGTATCGCTCCCGAGATAGGCGTGATACAAGAGATAATGCTTTTTTCCGTCCGGCGAGGAGATCAGACAGGGACCGCCGACGCCGCAGACCTCGTTGTTCTTTTTGAAGATCGGCGTCGGGCTCTTCTTCCAGTTGTTCAGATCGAACAGATCGCCGCCGAGGAAGGTCATCTGCCCGAGGCAGTAACCGGGCGTCCAGTAACCGCTGCCGGCGTAAAGGACGAACAGCTCTCCGTCCGGTCCGTTGACCGGCGTGGCGCCCTCGATCACGGCGGGATACCAGATATTCTGGGCGGAGCTGTAACCGTAGCCCTCCCGCTCCCAGTCGTACTCGGGATTCACGAGCTCCACGATTTCCCCCGTAATGGTCCACGGGTTTTTCATTTTGCTCATGCACATCGTCTGCTTGAAAGCGGACGTGCCCCTGCCGGTCTGGACGATATAAAGGGCGTACACCTCGCCGTTATAGCGCATCGTGGACTGCCCCGCGGTCCAGTCCCGCTCGTTCACGTAGTCATAGGTATCGCTGCAGAACTTGGCGGGGACGTTCTCCTCTCCCGTCTCCGGATTGATCCATTTTCCCTGCAGATCGTCCGTTTCGCTTTTCAGAACGTAGCTGCGCCGGTTTTCCCCGTCCGAATATCCGGCTTCGCTGACGGAGGGAGAATAGATCGAAAACAGGATATACCAGCCGGCGTACTCCTCGCCGAAATCCTCGGCGGAAAAATACTGCAGTTCCGACGGCCAGATGTTTTCGCATCTGCCGTCCATCCTGTCTGCGACCTGTCTGGAATCCCAAACCGGCTCCGGCAGCGCGTAGCGCAGATCCGGAATGTTTGCGGCTTTATAAACGCTCAGGACCGAGCCGGTCGTGTAGACGTAATAGTACATCCCGTCGACGTAGATGATCCGCGGATCGGCGGTCCGTCTCACGGGGTTTTGATAGGTGATGGCGCCCTCGGTCCTCTTTACGATGTCAAAACCGGATCCCACGGTGATCTCGGACTTCGCGCTCCCGGCAAATTTTTCCGTTCCTTCGATATCGGTCACGTGGTCGTAAGAGCCGCCGTTCAGTTCCAGAAGGAAGTCGCCGTCGATCGTACAGGTCCGGCGCGTTCCGGGCGACACTTTGCAGTAGAACGTTCCGCCGTTGAGCCGGATCGTCAGATGACCGGAGAAGCTCTCCTTGTCCGTGTAAGAGGAAACGCCGTATACGCCGGCATAAAAGACGCCGCCGTTGATCTCCGCCGTCGCGGACCCGCTCTGTCTTCCTCTGCCGGCGGCAACGACCTGGCCGTAAAACTCGCCGCCGTTGACCGTCAGACTGAACTTCGCGCCGTTGCAGACGCCGGTTGCGCTGTTGCCGCCCGTCAGCAGATTCCATTTTCCGCTGTTCACCGTGACGTTTGCGCTGTAGATCCCGCCGGCGTCGGAGCCGCCGCACAGACTGACGTAATTCTCGACCGAAGCGGAATGAGAGGACAGGATCCCCTCTCCGAGCACCGCCTTGTAGCCCTGGAAGTACAGGCAGGCGTCGTCTGCGGCGGAATGGATCGAAAGATTTTCGATCACGACGGGAGAAGAAAACTTAAGCGAAGAGGAAAGCTCCAGAACGGCGCCGTGATCCGCGTAGTTTTTCTCGCCGTACGCGGACGTGAGAGTCAGCGTCCCGTTGAAGGATGCGGTCACGGTCTCTTCTTTGACAGACGTTTTCCCGACCAGGACGACACGCCCTTCTCCCGCCAGGATCTCCGTTGCTTTTTGCAGATCGGAGACCGGCGTCAGGGGCGTCGCGCCGTTTCCGGCGCCGCCGTCGCGGACGTAGACCGTGTTCTCGCTTTCCGCTTTTCCGAGCGCGTCTTCCAGTACGGTGAGGACGGACGCGTCGCCCGCCCCGGTCTTATTCTTGAGGCTCAGGGTCCCGTCTGTCGTATTCTTCTGGCAGGCGGACAGGATCCCGCCCGTATATTTGACCGTTCCGGACAGGATCTTTCCCGAAAGGGTAAGCGATCCGATCTCCCCGCCGGAGATCGCGGCAAAAAGACTGTCGATGCCGCCTTTCCCGTTTTCTCCGATCAGAAGGGTTCCGATCTTTCCGCCGTCAAGGACCGCGTACGCTTCCGCGATCCCGACGTTTCCGGAGAGAAGAGAGATCTCTTTTGCTTCTCCCCCGGAGATCAGAACGCTCACGCTGTCCGCATCGGCCTGCGTCTCGGAAAAGGCGCCGACGATCCGGTCGAATCGGCCGGACCGAACGATCACGGTCGGCGCGCTGCCGGTCCCGTTGCCGAAGCGGGTCCCGTACAGGGAAAGATCGCCGTTGATCACAACGTTTTCCCCGACGGTCAGCTCGTGCCCGTTCCCGTCGAGAGAAGCGCGCTCGGAGGTGATCGTGATATTTTCAAACTCCGTATCGCCGCCGAGGGTATAGACGCCGCTCACGGAAAGCTCCGCGCCCGCCGTCCCCCGCACGGTGATCTTGTTTTTGTGGCTCTGCTCGGTGAAATCTTTCAGCTGCAGCTTTCCCGATACGACAACGCTTCCGCCGCCGTCCGAGAGGATCGCAAGAGCGGCGGAAAGATCTCCGCAGGGATCGTCGGCGCTTTTCCCGCTGCCGGTCCCGTTTTCGGCCGCGTAAGCGGTACCGAAGCTTCTCACCGTATCAAAGAAAGTATACCGCTCGATCCACGACGAGGAGTAGTAAACCGAGTTGAAATCGAGAGAAAACTTGCTTTCCGCCGCGAGAGAGGCGATCGCGTCGCTCGCGTAGGACTTGGTGATCGTGACGATCTTGGCGCTGTCGATGGTAAGATGCACGTCGCCCAGCACGTTATTGAGGGTAACGCCCGTGACCGTGCCGGCGTACAGATAAATGTCCGCGCTGCCGTCCAGGCGCCGCGTGGCGTCGCCGCCCGCGTAGAGCAGCGAGATCTTTCCGCCGTAGACCTTGATCACGGTGCTTCCGGAATAATGATTATAGTTCGAAGCGCCGAACAGTTCGTCGATCTGTCCGCCGTTGACCGTAACGTAGGAGGTACCCGTAAACGTATAGGTCCCCATGCCCTTTACGTGCGTAAAGCCGATAACTTTTTTGAAGGAGCCGCTGTCGATCGTGATCTCGGCGTCCCGGTCCGCCGGGAGATTGGTGGTCTCCGGCGCAAAATATCCGCCGATGGCGTAAAGAAAGTTCTGGCTGCCGCGCGAATACTGCATGACGACGCCTTCGCCGAATGTCAGCTTGTTGAAGCAGGCTGCGATATAAACGTCCGTCGCGTCGGTGGTGATCCGGAGATTCTCGAACACGGTGTCGCCGCCGAGCAGATACGCGGACTTCTGCGGGAAGAAGAGCTCCGCTCCCGCCGCGCCGTAATCCACGCCGCCGTACATCGACGTGACGGTCACGGGACGATAGGTCTGTACGGCTTCATAGCGCGGGATGTTGTCCACGGTGCGCATCCCTTCGCCCATCGTATATTTGTCCTTCAGCACGATGAATCCGCCGTTATACCGGATCGCATTCAGCGCGGCCGTCAACGTCTTCAGAGGGCTGTTTACGCTGCCGTCGTTTTCGTCGCTGCCCGCGGAGGAAAGAAAGACGGTAAGCGGCTCGACCGTTTCCTCGCGTATTTCGATCCCGGAAAGGTCCGCGTCCTTGATCAGCTGCGAAAGATCCAGTTTTTTATAATCGTCGAAAGAGGAAACGCCCGTTCCTTTGAACGAATCCCCGATCCTCTTGCCGTCGGTGCCGCTGCCGTAATAAAACGCTTTCAGACTGTATTTTGCCTGATAGGAAAGCGAGTCGTTTGCATAGGAAACCGCGCAGCCGCCGGTGATCCGTCCGCCCGCGTATACGACGGCGGCGTTCCCGACCACGTTGTTGACGCTGACGGTCCCGACCGTTCCGCCTCCGATGAAGATAAGCGCGTTCCCGCTCAGAGAGCGGGTGGCGTCTCCGCCGGCGTAGAGCTCTTTTACCGTTCCGCCGGTCATATAGAAGCGGAGATCTCCGCCGTAATGATTGGAGAGGTTGGCTCCGTAGAAGCGCTCCACGATGCCGCCGCGGATCTTAACGTTCGCCTTGCCGGTAAAGAGATAGGTCCCCGCGCCGCTGTACATGGAAAACGCGACGACGCGCTTGAACTCGCCGGATTCGATCGTAAGATCGGGGTCGCTGCTTGCGGGGAGGTTCATATCCATCGGCGAAAAATACCCGCCGACCGCGGAGAGAAACGCGCCCCCGCCCTTTTCATTTTCGGCAACGAAACCGCCGCCGAAGGAAAGCGAATGGAAATTGGCGATCAGGACGACCTCGCTTCCGTTGCTCGTGATCTTCACGTCGTCGAACACGGTATTCCCGCCGAGGGAAAGCGCGGTGTTTTCCGTAAAGTACAGATCCGCGCCGCTTTGCCGGTAGTCGATCCCGCCGTCCTTCGATGTCACGGTGACCGTACCGCCGTACGGGGAGGTTTTGAAGAGAGAAAAGTTGACCGCGGTCCCATCCGCGTCCCCAAGCGAGCAGCGGTCCGTGATCACGATCCGTCCGCCGTCCGGCAGGGAAGAGAACGCTTTTTTCAGCGTCCGGAACGGAGCCTCAAGGCTTCCGGCCGCGCTGTCGTTTCCCGCCCCGCTGCTGACGTAAACGGTCTTTTCCGTCTCGCCGCCCGCGCCGAATACGAAAAACGGGGTTATCGCCAGGATCAGCACGATCATAACGATCGGCAGAATTCTTTTCAATCTCTTCATTTCAGTACAATCTCCCTTATCGAGGCAGCAATATCTTGCTTGTGTTTCGCTCACGCGCGGATCACGGGTTTTGAGGTGCCGGAGGAAACCGCTTGCAGGTATCCGCGCACCGTCTGCGCGTCCGGGACCGCGATCTCTGCCGAAATCCGTCCCAGCTTCCCGTATTTGACGCTTCCGGCCCGGTGATACGGAAGGATCTCGACCCTTCTCACGCACGCCAGACTGTCGGCCAGCGCGCCGACGTTTTTCAAGTTTTCCTTACGGTCGTTATATCCCGGGATAACAGGCGCTCGCAATACGATACAGGCGCCTTTTTCATTCAAGAGGCGGAGGTTGTCCAGAATCAGTTGTTGATCGGCGCCTGTCAGCGCCCTGTGGCGTTCCGGATCCGTCTCCTTGATATCGTAAAGAAAGAGATCGGTATAAGGCAGCGCTCTGAGGAGAACGTCCGGCGCCGTCTGTCCGCACGTTTCAACGGCGGTGGAGAGGCCGCGCTTTTTGGCTTCCTTCAGAAGAGCGACGGCAAAATTGCCCTGGAAAAACGGCTCGCCTCCGCTGAGCGTCATCCCGCCTTTGCCCGCGTAAAAATCCCGGTCCGCTTCAATTTCCCTCATCACGTCTTCCACGCTCACCTGTTTCCCGCACCGTTCCAGCGCGCAGGGGCATACGTCGGCACATTTCCCGCATCTGACACAATCGCTCCGGTCAAACGCGTGTTTCCCGTCCCGCATCGAGTGGCAGCCGTTCGGGCAGGCTGCGGCGCAGGCGCCGCAGCCGACGCACGCTTTTTCGTCGTAGAGGATCTCGGGGGCTTTTTCCTGCGTTTCCGGATTGTGGCACCACAGGCACCGCAGCGGACAGCCCTTGAGAAAGACCATCGTCCGGATCCCCGGCCCGTCGTGGAGAGAAAAACGCTGCGTTCCGGTTATGATCCCCGTCGGATCATTCAAAGCTGTGGGCGTCACGGTCAATGATCTCCTGCTGCATCAGCTTGGGCAGTTTGCAGAAGTAAGCGGAGAAACCGCCGACCCGCACGAGCAGATCGGAATACTGCTCCGGGTGTTCCTGCGCCGCCAGCAGGGTCTTGGTATCCACGCAGTTGAACTGGAGCTGATACCCGCCGCGCAGGAGAAAGACCCGGATATAATCGACCATGCGATCCTCGTTCTCGCCGCTCATCTGTCCGGCCGAGAATTTCACGTTGATCGCAACGCCGCCGAGAAAACTCTTGTGATCCCACGCCGTGTTGGAAAGGAGCGCGGCGGTCGGACCTTTCTTCTCCCGGCCCTGTACGGGGCTGGAACCGGAGGAAAGCGGATAGCCCGCGTGCCGTCCGTCCGGAGACGCGCCCGTCTTGGCGCCGAACTTGGAATGCTCCACATAGGAGAAAACGCCGGGGATCAGCGGGCTGACGCCCCTGTAATTCGAGATCCCGCCGCAGGCGCGGACGAGCATCCGGGAAAAATCAGCCGCGATCTTGTCGGTCGACTCCTCGTTGGTCCCGAAGTGCGGGATCTTGTTGAGGATGCGCTGCCGGAGCGGCTCGTATCCGTTGAAGTCGACGGCGAGAATGGCGAGGAGCTCTTCCATCGTATATTCGCCCGAAAAGACGAGCTCGCGCAGGACCCGGAGCGAGTCGATCACGCTGCCGAATCCGAGGAAGTTCGGCTCCGTGAAGTTGTAGCGCGCGCCGCCTTCGTCGATCCCGCGGCCCGTTTCGAGACAGTCGTGGACGAGACAGGAGGAACGCATACATTCGCAGCCCACGCGGGCGCGCTCCATCTGTCTGCGGTTGAGAACGAGGTTGGCGGTAAAGATCTCGTGATGGATCTTTTCCTCCAGCCGTTTCCAGAACGATTCCTCGCTCTCTCCGGCGGGAGAGGTTTTCATCGTGTCAAGGAAATACTGCATCAGATTGTGGTACGGAGCCACGACGTAGCAGCCGGACATCCCGCACGGTGTCACTTCGGCGCAGCCGGTATTGCAGTAATCGCGGGCGTCCTCGATTTTCACGCCGTGAGCGACAAACGAGTCGATGATCAGATCGTCGTTGAACAGAGCGGGCTGCGTCAGTCCGGCCGCGTTCGTCTGGATCGCGCGCCGCAGCAGTTTTTCCGACGAATCCTTCGAGATGGCGAGCGTTACCTTCCCGTTTGCGGAATGGGCAAAACGGATCGCGTCGAGCGCGATATAGGTCACGTCGTTTTCCACCAGAACGCCCTCGCGCGTTCTTCCGCCGAGCATCGCGTCGCACGCGACGTTGGGAAGCAGATACGCTTCGGGGAGGAGCATAAAGCAGGCGTAAAGCTCGACCGCCTTTTCATAGGTGATCCTTCCCGCCTCCAGGTCTTTTTTATAAAAAGGATACAGATAACGGTCCACCCGGCCGAAGTAATAAAGTTCCCAAAGCGTGAAATTATAAAAGTGGATGCTTTGCAGCGCCTGATGGAAGGTCTGCGCCGGGTAACGCGGCACGACCTTGAAGTTTTCCGACATGGTCCGGAGTTCTTCTGCGCGCTTGGGATCTTCCTCTTTTTCGGCAAGCTCCGCCGCATACGCGCTGTAACGCTCCGCGAGATCGCAGAGCGCGAGCAGCTCGGCTTCGCATCCGTCGTAGAACTCGTCCTTCGGAAGGTTTTCCGGGACGTTGAGATCCAGGGCCGCCCTTCTCTCTCTCACTTCCGCGAGCAGGCCTTCCACACCCACTCTCAGCAGTTTTTCATAATCGAGAGCCATATGCCCGATGGTCAGTCCGCCCGTGTCCGGCGCGCCGCTCATTCTTTTTTCGAGCTCGGCGTATTCTTTCTCTTCTTCCGGCGTAAGCGGTCCGTTATCCGGAAGACCGCTGATCAGCTCTCCGTCGTTGATGATAGGGCGCATATTCAAAAGGATATCCGCTTCCGCGTATGCGCGCCGCAGACGCGCGGTGTACGCCTTTCTCGTATTCTCCACATAAGAACGCATAAAAGAAAGCTTCTGGCGGCGGACGCGCTTATACCCCAGCCATTTTTTGAAAACGTCGGTCTGGTGATACGTGTATCTGAGCTTGTCGGTCCTTTCAAAGATCGCAGCCTCGGTTTCTTTCCTGATGAGGTTCGTTGTTTCCATTTTGCAACTCCTTTTTCCAAACAAAATGACAATCTGACGGATCCACGTTAAGTATATTCGGATTTCGGAAGGGAGTAAATGTTATTTTCGTCTCCATTTGTCAATATCGACCTAAAAACGTTGGATATCTTGCTTTTTTATGCGATTTTTGATTAAATAGGAACTGGGAAAAAGCGAGGTAAGAAAGATGAAAACACTTCAGCTGATAGACGAGAGACCGCCGATCCGGAAGTTTTACCGGGCGATTTACACCGAGATCAAAACCAGGGTCGCCCGTTCCGGACCGGAGGGGCGGCCGACCGACGGTTTTATCTATATCCTTGAAGGCAGCGCCCACTACGAACTGAAAGATTCCGCGCTGGACGTCAAAGAAGGAGATATCCTCTATCTCTCCAAGCACTCGACCTACGTGATGACGGTCAAAAGCGACGTATATAAGGTACTGATCGCCAATTTTGACTTCTTTCTCCCCGACGACTGCGTCCTGGTCGGTTCTCTTTCGCCTCAGAAAAACTCAAAAGAGATCGAAAAGATATTCCGTCAGCTCCTCGCGACCTGGCAGATGCAAAGTCCCACCGTAAGAGAGGAAGGAATGTCGTTCCTCTATCAGATCTACGTTGCGTTCCTCAATTCCTTTGACAGTCCCTATATCTCTTCGATCAACCGCAACAGGATCAATACCGCCGTAAAGTATATCAACGAACACATCCGTTCCGAAAATCTGACCGTACCGGACGTCGCTTCGCACGTCCATCTCAGTGAATCGCACTTCCGCAGACTGTTCAAAGAGACCTTCAAGATCTCCCCGCTCCAGTATATCAATCTGCAGAGGATCACGCTGACCAAGGAAAGGATCGCCTATTCCAGTACGCCGCTCACCGAAATAGCCGAAGAGTACGGTTTTTCAAGCGTCTATCATTTTTCGCACACCTTCAAAAAAGAGGTCGGCTATTCTCCGAGCGAATATAGGAAACGTTATCGCTCTATCCCGAAAACCTGAGGAAACTTCCGTGGAATACTTTCTTTTACTTGCCGCCGTCGTCATTTCCGTCGCCAACAGCTCCGTTATGCACGTTTTTGCGAACAAAGGCCTTCGCAACCACGGAGACGTTTTCCTTTTCATCTGCGGAACGCAGTTCATCTGGACGGTCCTGCTCTTTGCCTTTTCCGCCGCGACGGACAAACTGATCTTTTCCCGGGACGTGATCCTGTACGGCCTTCTGTACGGTCTGCTCCTCTTTTTCTTCCAGATCTTCAAGCTTTCCGCCATGTCCTCCGGTCCGGTCTCGCTGACGAACCTGATCGGGGCCAGCTCGTTTCTGATCTCCTCCGCCTATTCCTATTTTGTTTTAAATGAAAGGATCAATCCGCTCTGCTTTGCGGGCGTCCTGCTCCTCATCCTTTCTCTCTATCTCTGCATCGATCTGAAAGGGAAAGCGACCGGAGAGAATATGAAGCTCTCGCCGCGGTGGCTCGTCCTTTCTTTCTGTCTTTTCCTTGTCGGCGGCGTGATCGGCATTCTGTATATGCACTTCAACAGAACGCCGTCCGCCGACAACGTCGACCCGATGATGCTGCTGGCCTCCGGCGTTTCGTCTCTTTTGCTGCTGGCGGCCGCCTTCGGCGCGAAAACGGTAAAAAAGACGCCGGCGCCCCGCCTGCCGAAGAGCACGCTGAAATACCTCTTTGCCGTCGGGGTGACCGGGTGCGTTTATATGCGGCTGAATATCGGCCTCGTCAAGCTGATCCCCGGGATCCTCCTTTTCCCGCTGACGAACGCGTCCATCATCCTCCTCTCAACGGTGGCCGGCCGCGTCCTGTTCCGGGAAAAGCTGAACCGCCGGCAGCTGATCGGCATTCTGATCGGACTTTTTGCGGTCGTTTTCATCGGCGTTACAAAATAGAAAACCTTTCGTTTTCAGGAGTTTTCCGCCGGTCTTTTCCGGAAAAACAGGTGGTTTTCTCCTATTTTTGCTAAAAACGATCGGTTTTGCCGGATTTCGTTGACAAACGTTCTTCCGCTTTTTAGAATAGGGGAAGAATGGTGTAAGTTTGCCTTTTGCGCCTGTAGGAAAGGAGAATACAATGGAAAAAAAGAAAGAACCGTACTCCCGTCCGCTGCTTGAGATCGTCAAGCTCGATCTGCCCGCCCGCGTCGTTGCGACCAGCCAGGGGGAGGGCGTGGATCAGAACAACGACAATCTCAACTACTGGAGCTGAGTTTTGAAAGGAAGGAAAAACACGATGAAGAACAGATTGTTTGCGCTCCTCCTCTCCGCGATCCTTCTCCTTACGATGATCCCCTTTGCGTTCGCGTCCTCGGCGGATCCCGTCGACGGGGGCGTCGTGCAGGGATCGAACGACGCGGTGGTGATCTTCCGCTCCGCGATCGGCAGCTTCCAGACCATGGGAGCAAAATTCAAAGACAACAAGGTCAACGGAACGGCGTATGACCGCGTCATTCTCGTTCTGGGCGCCGACTCCACTTATGCAAACGGCCATTTCGGCTATACGAATACGCTCTCCGGGACCGAATCCTTTGTGGTGACCTCCAAATGCACGGTCACCGATCCCGACAAGACGTTTGAATGCGACGTTTCCAACGCTTACGCCTGCTCCGCGTATGAAGGGAGCGCCGGTCTGCTCAACTGGTTCGATAACGCGGACGCCTCTCAGAACGTCAAGCTGTCCGTGGGATACGCAAACAGCAACACCGCTCTTCTGATCTGCCATTGCGCGGTGGAATGGGACTATATCACGGTAAAAGAGCTGGGCGCCAACGTCGTTTTCTATCTTTGCTATTACGACGCCACGTTCGGCGCGCATTACGTCAACGAACCGGCGGGAAACGGCTCCTCCGCTACCCACTATCCGGTTCTTGTCAACGGCCGCGAGGGCAAAAACTCCGGTTCCTCCAATAAAACAAGCACGTTCAGCGGAACGCAGACGATCAACGTGCTCGGTTCCACCTGGGCGTATCTCGCGCCTTCCTCGCGCGACGCAAAGGTCACGATGAACGGGACGATCAACGTAAACCTGAAAAACGCGACCTTCAAGATGGAACAGAACGTGGATACCGGCGCGCCGAACTCTACCGTGATGATGGCGCGCGATATCTTCACGGCGAACGCGCAAATCAACGTAACGGTCGAGGGCTGCAGCTTCAAGCAGTTTGCCCTGTTCGGAGCCAGCGGCAACAACTCGACCCAGTATTCCGCCATCACCAATGCCGGTCAGCTCTCCGTCACGCTGAACGGCGCCAATTCGTTTGACCGCGGCATCGAGAATCTGCGCTACAACAAGGATTTTGCAGCCATCCTTCAGAGCGGCGCCTCGCTCACCCTCAACATCAACGGATACGCCGCCCTCAACGGCAAGACCGTCGACGGGCTCGACAACGATACGCTGACCAGCACGGTGAATTACAGTGAGATCTATGCGGATACCGACGCTCTGCTTCATTTTGACAACAGGAACGACTCCGCCGACTTCACCGGTTATGCCCTCGACGCAAACGGCGCCGCGATCGTCTATATGAACAACACCGCTCCGGAATCCGCCGTCGGCTCGGGCAAGACCGCCGCGGATCCGGTCCGCGCGCTGGAACAGGCGTTCCGCGTTCTGCGCGGCGCTCACGAGAAAGCGGGGACCGCCGCGGGAGGCACCGTGATCCTTTCCGACGCCTGCTGGGTCAACGCCTATACCTATCCGGATCTGGGAGGAACCGTCACGATCCAGGGGACCTCGTCCGGCCTGTTCGTCGTCCGGGATCATCAGGAATTCAAAAACGACGTCGTCTTCAAGAACGTCAACTTCGGGGAAACTCAGTACCTGAAAGCGATCCTGATGAGCGATAACGATCTGACCTTCGATCATTGCGGGTATTATGAAAACGAAGGCGACAGCGTGCCCGGCAACCCGCCTGTTAAAGGCAATCCTTCGTCCGATCCCCGCCTCGTCGTTTCCGCCGCCGCTCGCGTCAACGCAACGAACAACGCGGGCAAGGACAACAGAGTCCTCAACCAGACAGTCACGGTGATCGGCAACGACGACGGATTTGCTCTTTACCGGATCTGCGCCGCGTACAAAGCCGGCCTGAATTCCGAGACTTCGTACGCGCCTCTCCCCGGCGAAACGAACGCTGACACCAGCTCCGGCTGCACCGGTGAAGTGAACGTCGTGATCGGTGAGAACGCTTCCGTCGGCATCATCGACACGATCACAAGCGATGAAAATACCTACGCCGTCAACGTCACCCTCCCCGCCGAACAGATGGACGGCGTGGAACTCCGCTCCACGAACGACGCCGGTACCGCCGCCACCGTGATCTACACGACCGACGCGGCAAACGTTCAGACCTGGCTCAAGGCGAGCGTCGGCTTTGACAAGATGGGGACCTACGGTTACTCTCTCCGCGCAAAGAACACCGCCGGCAAGTTCGCGATGCGCGCCGGCTTCACCGCTCCCGCGGCAGCGCTTGACAACGCGGCGGAATACGGCGTTCTCGTCAAACGGACCGCCAACCCGACCGCTCTGACCTGGTTTGATAACGGTTATCATCCCGGCGTCACCGAGGCGCCCGCCGTCCAGACCTACAACAACGGCGTCGGCAAGTCGGTCGTTTACCTCAACCCGATCCTTGACAACGCGGATAAGGACGAACTGACCGCGGAGGGCCGCTACCTCTTCTCCTGCCCGGTGGTCTTTACCACGCTGAACGCCGAGACCGCGGATTACGAGTACACCTTCACGCCTTATATCGCCTACGGGATCCTCGTGGACGGCGCGCAGTCCTTCTACTATGCTTACGGCACGGACGAAAGCTGCACGATCGCCGCGAGCCTCAACGATATGATCGGCGTCGTCGGCGGCGCCATCGCCGACGCGATCACCGCCGAGATCAACGGCTGATCGCCGCACAGAACCGAAAACGAGAGAGCCGGTCGGGCACACGCCCGACC
>JAFSSQ010000082.1 GCA_017450965.1 Clostridia bacterium | reverse complement strand
CACGGCCGCGCCGGAGACCGCCGCCGCGGGCGGGACGGAGACCGCGCAAGTGCCGCAGACAACCGCCGAACCGACGCCGGAGACCGCGCCGGTCACGGCCGCCGAAACGGTCCCGCCGGAGACCGCCGCGAGCGAAACGGACGCTGAAACGCCGGCCGCGGAGACGGAGCCCGCCGGACCTTCCGCCGAGGTCTGCCGGACGGAAAACGGGATCGCCTTTACGGCAAACGAAAAGAGCAAGGGCGACGGCAAAACCTTCTCCGTAACGTCCGGCCTTACGCTGACGTTTGACGGCGCGCTGACAGAGAACTTCAACCGCATGACCTTCACCTATTCCGCCGGGCGGGCGCTGAAGATCGCGGTGACCTACACCGTTTCGGGCGCGGAAACGACCGACGAGTTCTATCTGGAGGCCGGGGATCGCGTTACGTTCCGCGGCCTGATCGCCGCGTACCCGGAGGGCGCCGCGGCGAACGACCTGCGGACGCTGACGGTCGGGACGTGCGACGGCAAGGCGACCGATTTTACCCTCTGGGAGATCGGCACGGAGACGGCGGACGTCTATCCCGGCGGGACGTACTGGCTGGAAAACGACCGCTTCCGGGTCGGCGTGCAGCTCTCTCTGGGCGGCGGGATCGACTGGATCGAGGACAAGACGTGCGGCGTCGGCGGTCTGACGAACCTGATCAACCGCCACGATACCGGCCGCCTCGTGCAGCAGTCCTACTACGGCACGTCGGGGAACAGCGAGTACCGCGCGGGCCGCTTTAACGGCTCGGCGTGGGTCTACAATCCCGTCCAGGGCGGGGACCAGTACGGCAACCGCAGCCGGCTGATCGACTTTCGGGTGAGCGGAAACTCGGTCTATATCAAATCGCAGCCGCAGGACTGGGCGCTGAACGGTCGGATCACAAAGAGCTATATGGAGAATACCTATACGCTCTCGGAGAATACGCTCCGCGTCGACAACCGCTTTGTGGATTTTTCCGGATGGACGCATCAGGTGCGCGATCAGGAGCTGCCGGCGTTCTACACCGTGAGCTGCCTCGACCGGTTTACCTGGTATAACGGCGCCGCCCCGTGGACGGACGGCCCGCTTTCCTCGCGGGACGGGCTGGGCTTCTGGGGCGATCCCGCGATCGCTCCTTCCTGCCGGTTTTTCCTCCGGGAGGGCAATACGGAAACGTGGTGCGCGTGGACCTCCTCGGCGTCCGGCTTCGGGATCGGTCTCTACGTGCCCGCCGCCGATTCCTTTACCGCCGGGCGGTATCGGTACAACGGCTCGGCGGACTCCTCGGACGACGCGGCCAACTACGTTGCCCCGATCAACCGTTTCCGGCTCGTTTCCTTCGAGCCGCTGACGTATAGTTATCTGATCACGACCGGCACGGTGGCGGAGATCCGGGAGACCTTCCGGCAGAACAGAGATTTTGCTTCCAACGCCTCCCTTCGGGAAAACGGCGTATCGCTGAGGGTCCCGGTCTCCGACGCGGAGACGCTCACGATCGATCTGTCGGTCGGGAGCGACCGGTCGGCGCTGATCCCCAAAAACGGGACCGAGTTTGTTTACCTCGAGGAGGAGCGGGCGCTTCGTCTCACGGTCGCGGACGCGCACGATCCGCAGGTGATGATCGAGGTCGCCGCGCTCTTCGGCGCGGTGGAGGCAAAGGATTACCGGACGCTGGAGATCGATTACCGGATCCCGGCGGAGAACCAAAAGGACGGGTATGAGGCCGACTTTTTCCTCTGTACCGGCGCCAAAGCGTACCCCGACGGTTCCGAGCGGACGCGGGCAACGCTGATCAAAGACGGACTCTGGCACACGGTCACGGTCGATCTCGCCGCGCTTCCGTTCTGGCAGGGGACCGTCAACCGCATCCGCTTCGACTATTTCGATTCTTCTTCCGTCGGCGATGAGATCTATATCCGGTCGATCCGCCTGACGTGACAAAAACGAAAAAGGACTGCGCAGGCAGTCCTTTTTTATCGGCTTTTCCGGCGGACGGGTCAAAACAGCCGGAGTTTTTTTGCAACGGTCTGACCGTCGAGCTTGATAAAACTGTGATTCACGCCGTCAAAACCGGCCTCGATGAGATGCCCGCCGATCCTCGCCGACAGGGAGTGGGCGGGTTCGATCAAAGACTCAAACTCGGCGTATACCTTCCCGTCGATCACAAGCTCGTTGACTTTTTTCACTCTGCGGTAGGTCACCGTGTACGTGAGGACGTCGGCCTCCAGAAAGATCCTCGCCTTCGCGTCGAGGTCGGCGTACCGGAGGATCTCCGAATCCGCGGTTTCCTCCCGGATCTCTCCGGCCTCTCCGTTTTCGGAGGATTCAGTTTCGGGGAGCCCGGGCGCGGGGACCGCGGTTTCTTCCGGCGGCAGCGCTTTCAGCTTGGCGTTGGCGCGGATCCCCCACGCAAGAGAGGCAAGGACCCAGATGTGGAAGAGGATATCGATGATGCTGCTTAGCTGAAAACCGAGGATCACAAACATCGCCGCCGTATCGACCGCAAAGAAAACCAGGGCAAAAACCAGCCACCCGGCCTTGTTCTTGGAGAAGATCCAGCTGATCAGGTAGAGAGCCGTAAAGACCAGGGCGATCCCGAGGAACACGGCAAAAAACGACGGGCTCAGCAGCTTGGCGGACGCTGTTTCCTCTGTGTAAAACTCATCGGGATACAACCCGCAGAACATCCGGCCCCACGTGACCAGGACGTAAGGGATAAACGCCGAGAACAGGAAATACAGATCGCTGGATACAGCGGAGAGGATAATATTGATCAGCGTGAAGGCGAAGACAAGCAACAGGTTGTTCCGCGCGTTCTTCACGTTCGTTTTCAACACCTGCGGATTCGAAGCGAAATCCGTTTCCCGCGTCATGGTTCTGCCCCCTTTTTTACAAGTTTTTAGTTATCAGTTTATAACTCATAGCTGATTTTCGCTGCGCGAAAATCATTCCCATTCGATCGTCGAAACCGGCTTCTCCGAGATGTCCCACGCCACGCGGTTGACGCCGGGGACGGTCGCGACGATGCGGTCGCGGATCGTGCAGAGGGTGGAGAAGGGGATCTCCGGCACGGTCGCGGTAACGGCGTCGACGGTGTTGACCGCGCGGATCACGACGACCCAGCCCATATACCGTTTGCCGTCCTTGATGCCGGTCGATTGGATATCGGGGATCGCGCAGAAGTACTGCCACGGCACGGAGGGGAGCTTGCCGATCTCCTCGCGCACCACGGCGTCCGCCTCGCGCAGCGCTTCCAGCCGGTCGCGGGTGATCGCGCCCACGCAGCGCACGCCGAGTCCGGGACCGGGGAAGGGCTGACGGTAGACCATATTGTCCGGCAGGCCGAGCGCCTTGCCGACCACGCGCACCTCGTCCTTATAGAGGAACTTGACCGGCTCGACCAGCTCAAATCGGAGGTCATCCGGCAGACCGCCCACGTTGTGGTGCGCCTTGACGCCGTCGCTCTCGAGAATGTCGGGATAGATGGTGCCCTGTG
>JAFSSQ010000081.1 GCA_017450965.1 Clostridia bacterium | reverse complement strand
TTTTCCTCCAAACCGAAATAAGAGCGGGCAAACCCGCGCAAAAAGCCTCCCGTTCCGGGATCCCGGAACGGGAGGCTTTTTGCGCGGGTTTGCCCGCTCTTATTTCGGTTTGGAGGAAAAGCAGACGGCCGCCGCCAGAGCAAAAAGCATCGCGGCGCAGGTCCCGCCCGCCGCGGCGGTCAGCGGACCGGTAAAGATCCCCGAAAAGCCTTGTTCCGTTACCGCTTCCTTCACCCCTTTTGCGATCGCGTAGCCAAATCCGGTCAGCGGAACGGTCGCGCCCCGCCCGGCAAAGTCGACCAGTTTTTCGTAAACGCCGACGGCGCCCAGGACGACCCCCGCCGTAACGTAGAGCGTGAGGATGCGCGCGGGGGTCATCGCCGTTTCGTCAATGAGGATCTGCGCGATCACGCAAAGAAGACCTCCGACAAAAAACGCCTTGCAGACGGAAAGAGTCAGCTCCATACCTCCTCCTTTCCGGCGGCGGGACTTTCCAGCCGCACGAGATGGGCGATCCCCGGGATCGAGAGCCCCTGCTGCACGCTGGCCGCGTTCATCAGCGCCCCGGTAGCGGCAAAGAGGATCCGCCGCATTTTCCCGTTTTGCAGGAGCGGCAGGTAGCGGTTCGCCAGCGTCGTGCCGGCGCACCCGCAGCCGGAGCCGCCGCTGTGGACGTCCGCGCGCGTCCGATCGTAGATCAGGGCGCCGCAGTCCTCGTGATTTTTGACGTTCCGGACGCCGTTTTGTTCCAAAAACTCAAGGAAGAGAGAGCTGCCCTCCTCCCCGAGATCCCCCGTTACGATCCGGTCAAAATCCTCCGGCCGCTCTCCGTTTTCTTCAAAATACGCAAGGAAGGTGTCGGCGGCGGCGGGCGCCATCGCCGCTCCCATGTTCGAGGAGTCGGTCACGCCGCTGTCCAGCGCGATCCCGGGCAGGAGCGCCGTGATCCGGGCAAACGCTCCCGCCTCCGGCCGGGCGGAGAGCAGGTAGGCGCCAGCCCCCGTGACCGTCCATTGAGAGGTGGGGGAGCGCTGCCCGCCGTATTCGATCGGCGACCGGAACTGCCGCTCCGCCGTGCAGTTGTGGGAGGAGGTTACGACGGCGGCAAGGGAAAAGCCGGGGCTCTGCAGCGCGAGGGAGGCGAGTATCATCCCTTCCGTGAGCGTCGAGCAGGCGCCGAAAATGCCGAAAAAGGGGGCGGGGAAGCTGACAAGCCCGAAGATCGAGGCGGCGCATTGGTTGATCAGATCGCCCGCGAAGACGGCGTCGAGCTCGGTCGCCTTTTTTCCCGTCTTCTCGAGCGCTTTGCAGAGTGAGAGCCGCTGCATCTCCGCCTCCGCCTTTTCCCAGGTTTTTTTGCAGAAGCGGTCGCTTGTGTCGATGAGATCGAACGCCTCTCCGAGCGGCCCTTCCTTTTCTCTCTTTCCGCCCACCGTGGCAAAGCCGAGGATCGCCGGGGAGACTTCCGGGATCAGGATCCTTTTTTTCATTCGTGTTACTCCCGTGCCGTCAGCCAGAAGATCAGTCCCCACACCGCCCCCGCCGCGGTGCCGTACAGCAAAACCGGTCCCGCCACGGTGAACATCTTGGCGCCAACGCCGAGAACGTACCCCTCGCTTTTTGCGTCGATGGCGGGGGAGGCGACGGCGTTGGCGAAGCCGGTGAACGGCACCAGCGTCCCCGCGCCCGTGTGCTTTGCGATCTTATCAAAGACTCCGATCCCGGTAAAAAGCGCGGCAAAGAAGATGAGAACGAGCGAAACGCAGAGTCCGCTTTCCTTTTCGGAGAAACGGAAAACGCCGGAAAAAAGATGATAGAGGAGCTCCCCCGCGGCGCAGATCGCTCCGCCGGAGAGGAAGGCGGCGAGACAGTTCTTTCCCATCGGAGAGCGTCTCGCGTGCTGCTTTGCATAGCGTTTGTAGTTGTTTTTTTCAAATTTCATGGTTCCCTCACGATCAAAAAAGCCGATACGTTTTCAGTATCGGCTTTTTGCGGGAAGTTATACGCGGATGCGCCCGGGTCAGGCGTTTTTTTCCTCGCAGAGGCGGACGTGCTCGGTCAGATGGCGGATATACGCGTCGTTTTCATAATACCAGGAGAGCCCGTGCACCGCCTCCTTCGCGGTAAAAAAGGTATGGGGCGCGGAGCAGGCTTTGTCGTTTTGCACGGAGAAATCGTAGGGGACGAAGGTGTCGGCGGCTCCGTGGACAAAGAGGATCGGCACGCTCTCGTTTGCTTTGACCGCGTCGATCGTGCTGGCGCCGGAAAAGCTCCATTTTTCAAACGCGCGGCAGTATAGGTCGGCGAAAAAGAGGAAGGGGAAGGACGGGAGGTGATAGTCTTTTTTGAGAAGATAGCGGAATTCCTCCTTGGCGGAGGTGTAGCCGCAGTCGGCGATCACGCCGGAAAGCCCCTTCGGCGTTCCGTCCGCGCTCAGCCCCATCAAAACGGTCGCGCTGCCCATGGAGATCCCCATCCAGTATACGGGCAGCCCCGCTTCTTTTTTGTGCAGGAAGGAGTGCCAGAGCAGCAGGTCGTACCGCTCCTTGACGCCGAAAGAGATATATTTGCCCTCGCTCTCTCCGTGCGAGCGCTGGTCGATCACAAGGAGGGAAGCGTCGAGATGGCGGTAGATCCACTCGGCGGACTCGGCAAAATCATGGTCGCCGGAGCTGCGGTATCCGTGTACGAGCAAAAAGGCACGCTTTGCGTTTTCGTGCGGATAATAGCGGGCGGAGAGTCGGAGCCCGTCGCGGGAGACGACAGAAACCCGCTCGGACGGCGTCTCGGAGAGCCAGGTCGCTTCTTTGATCCGGCGCTGATAGGTGCGGATCGGCTCGGGCTGATTTTCGTCTCCCCAGGAAAACGCGTGGCTGCGCTTGGTGGAAACCGAGCAGAGGAGCCAGGTGACGACAAGGGAGGCGAGAAGGAGCAGGAGAAGGATCGCCAGCGTCACGTAGAAGAAAAGCATAAACACCTCCTGATGGATCGGATGGTTTAAATCTATTTTACGCTCTTGCAAAAAGAAAAGCAAGGGCGTATAATGGGAATACCGAAAAAAGGACGGTTTTTTGTATGAGAATGTATGATCTGATTGTCAAAAAGAAAAACGGCGGGGAACTGACGCGCGAGGAGATCGCGTGGTTTGTGCGCGGCGTGTGCAGCGGGGAGATCCCGGACGCGCAGACGGCGGCGCTTCTGATGGCGATCTGTCTGAAGGGGATGGGAGAGCGGGAGGCCTCCGATCTGACGCAGGAGATGCTCGCCTCCGGCAAAACGGCGGATCTCTCCGCCATCCCGGGGAAAAAGGCGGACAAGCATTCTACCGGCGGGGTGGGCGATTCCACCACGCCCGTCGTCGCCGCGGTGGTCGCCGCCTGCGGGCTGAAGGTAGCCAAGATGAGCGGCCGCGCGCTCGGCCATACCGGCGGGACCGTCGACAAGTTCGAGTCGATGCCGGGGTTCCGGTCGGATCTTTCCCCGCGGGAGTTTGCCGACGTCGTCAACCGCGTCGGCGCCGCCGTGATCGCGCAGACGGGGGAGCTGTGTCCCGCGGACAAAAAGCTCTACGCCCTCCGCGACCTGACGGGAACGATCGATAACGTCGCCCTGATCGCTTCTTCTATTATGTCCAAAAAACTGGCGTCCGGCGCAGACGTCATCATGCTCGATGTCAAATACGGGAGCGGCGCCTTTATCAAGAAGCCGGAAAACGCACTGGAGCTTGCCGATCTGATGGTCCGGATCGGGGAGCGGGCGGGCCGGTCCGTCGGCGCCGTCGTGACCTCGATGGACGTACCGCTCGGCCGCGCCGTCGGCAATCTGCTGGAGATGTACGAGGCGGCGGACCTCCTTTGCGGAAAAGGAGAGCCGGATAAACGGCTCGTTTGCCGGACGCTCGCGTCCGGGATGCTCTCCCTCGCGGGGATGGGGACGCGGGAGGCGTGCGGCGAGATGATCGATCGCGCGGTCGCCTCCGGCCGGGCGTTTGAGAAGCTCTGTGAGATGATCCGGGCGCAGGGGGGAGACCCCGCGATGCTCGAAGAGCCCGGGCGGCGCGTCTACGCGCCTTGCCGCCGCGAGATCCGCGCGGACGGGGACTGCCGGGGGTACCTTACCCGGATGGATACCGAAAAGATCGGGATCACGGCCGGGATCCTCGGCGAGGCGCGGAAGCGCCCGGAGGACAAGGTCGATTATACCGCCGGCATCCTGATCGCAAAAAAGACCGGGGACCCGGTAAAGCCGGGGGATCTCCTCTGCGAGCTGCACACCTCCGACTCCTCGGCGCTCGACGAGGCGGAGCGGCTCTACCGCGAGGCGCTCACCTTTGGCGGGGAGCCGCCGCGCGTGCCGCCGATCCTTTATGCGGCGGTCGGACCTAACGGCAGCGTTTCCAGATTTTAAACGAGAGGGGAGCGAGGGTGATAACGCCCTCCTCCCGGTTCCCCGCGATCCTGTCAAGGCAGGGGGCGGGGAGAAGAAAACGGCGTTCGCGCCGTTCGGCGTTGGCGGCGAGGATGAGCTCCTCGCCGTTTTCCTTTCGGGAAAAGGCAAAGAGTCCCCCGTCGGCCTCCAGCGGGACGTATTCCCCGTGCCGCAGGACGGGCTCCTCCCGGCGGATCGCGCCGAGGCGCCGGTAATGCGCGAGCAGGGCCGCGTTCTCCCTCCCCCACGGGTAGGGGCGGCGGCAGAAGGGATCGTGATACCCCTCCATGCCCGCTTCGTCCCCATAATAGAGGGAGGGGACGCCGTAGACGCAGTACTGGATCGCCGAGGCGATCATCAGGCGCTTTTCGGCGAGGAGGCGCTCCTCCGGCGTCAGACGGGTCTCAGCCAGCGCGGCCGGCTCTCCGTCTAACGGCACCCCGCCGAGCACGGTGAGGATCCGCTCCGTGTCGTGCGTGCCGACCACGTTCATCAGACAGTCGGAGATCGCGCGCGGATAGGAGGCGTAGATCTCGGTCAGTTCGTTGGAAAGGAAAGGGGCGTCCTCCGCGAGAAGATAGCGGAGCAGAGCGGAGCGGAACGGGTAGTTCATCACCGAGTCAAGCTCCCGCCCCAAAAGGTACTGCCGTCTGACGCCGTAGGAGATCTTCGTCGCCGCGTTTTCCCAGACCTCGCCGATCAGCACGGCGTCCGGGTCTTCCGCCTTGACGGCCTCTCGCATCTCGCGGAGGAAGGAGTCGGTCAACTCGTCCGCCACGTCAATCCGCCATCCGCCGGCGCCCTGACGGATCCGCTTGGCTACGATCCCGTCCTCGCCGAGAAAGTACCGGCGGCAGGCGGGATCCTCGTGGTTGAGGCGCGGCAGGATCGGGATCCCCCACCAGCTCTCCCAGCTCCCGTCTTCCCGGAAGCGGTACCACGAGCGGTAGGGCGATTTTTCGCTCTGCGCGGCGCCGAGAGTTTCGTACCGGCCGTAACGGTTGAAGTAGAGACTGTCGTCCCCCGTATGGTTAAAGACCCCGTCAAGCACGACGCGGATCCCGCGTTCCTTTGCGCGGGCAAGGAGGTTTTCCAGCGCCTCCTCGCCGCCGAACGCCGGGTCGACTTCTTCATAATTCCCGGTATCGTATTTGTGGTTGGACGCCGCCTCGAAGATCGGATTGAGGTAGAGGGCCGTTACGCCGAGAGAGGCGAGATAGTTGAGCTTTTCCGCGACGCCCCACAGCGTCCCGCCGAAAAACTCGTTGTTTTTGAGGGGAGCTCCGCGGTAGGGAGCGAACTGCGGAACGCCGTTTTCCCAGTCGGGGTTGAGGACCGCCTCTTCGCGGAGAGGGCAGGGGACGCTCCCGCGGCAAAAACGGTCGGGGAAGATCTGGTAGATCACGCCGCCGGAAAACCACTCCGGCGTTTTGAGATCCTCCCGGCATACGAGCAGGGAAAATCGCCGCGCGTTGTGCAGAGTCAGGCAAAAATCCTCGTTGTTTACCGAATCGGTGAACAGGGTGCGCGTTTCTCCGATCAAAAGGAACTCGTACCAGAAAAGGCCGCCGTCCTCGCTTTCCGCCAGTTCGGCGAGAGAAAGCGTCAGGGAAAACGCCTCCCCCTGCCGCTCGAAGGGGATATCCCGCCAGTCCCCGCCGTCCGGCTCGAGGCGGATCACGATATCGCGCACCGCTAAAGCGGGATCGGGCACGAGGGAAAAGGTGAGAAGGGAAGAACGGGAAAAGGCGCCGCAGAGATCTCTGCGGACGCCGTTTTCGTATTTGGTGATCGTGAGGGCCGGCGTTTTGTTTTCCGGGTAGTCGGGAGAGGAGAGAGAAACGGCCATATCAGTCCTTTGCTTTGGCGGGATCGCGGTCCGGGTCCCGCATTTTGAGCGGTTCGATGTGCCAGATGCGCTCCGCGTATTCGCGGATGCTGCGGTCGGCGGCAAAGGTGCCGGAGGCGGCGATATTCAGAAGCGACATCCGGTTCCAGCGCGCGGCGTCTTCGTAGTCGCGGAGCATCCGGTCGTGCGTCTGCCGGTAACTTTCAAAGTCCGCCAGGCACATATAAGGATCGGAAACGCCGCTGCTGGCGATCAGATAAGAGCGGATATCGGAGAAGGAGACGCCGCCAAAGCCGTGGACCAGAGAGTCGATGACCGCGCGGAGATCGTCGTGGTTGTTGTAAAAGTCGATCGCGTGGTAGCCGGTGTTCCAGAGGTCGTTCACTTCATTGCACCGCAGACCGAAGAGATACATATTTTCCTCTCCGGTTTCCGCGACCATTTCCACGTTCGCCCCGTCGTAGGTGCCGATGGTCAGGGCGCCGTTCATCATCAGCTTCATGCAGCCGGTGCCGCTCGCTTCCATGCCGGCGAGAGAGATCTGTTCGCTGATCTCGGCGGCGGGGATCAGCGCCTCCGCGAGGGAGACGTTGTAGTCTTCGAGGAAGAAGACGCGCAGTTTTTCTCTGACGGCGGGGTCGCGTTCGATCTCGGCGGAGAGGGAGCAGATCAGCTTGATGATCTCCTTTGCCATATAATAGCCGGGCGCGGCCTTCGCGCCGAAGAGATAGGTCTGCGGACGGACTTCCGCGTTCGGGTTTTCCTTGATATAGAGATACGTGCGGATGATATTGAGAACGTTGAGAAGCTGCCGCTTGTATTCGTGCAGGCGCTTTACCTGAACGTCAAACAGGGAGTCGGGATTCGGCGCCGCGCCCGTTTTGGCGCGGAGAAGACGGGAAAAACGCTCCTTGTTTTCCCGTTTGATCGCGGCGAGCCGTTCAAGGACTTCTTCGTTGTCCGCGAAAGCGGCAAGGCGGGAGAGCTGCTTCGGATCGTGCACAAATCCGTCTCCGATGCAGTCGGTGATCAGCGAGGAGAGCGCGGGATTGGAATAGCAGAGCCAGCGCCGGTGCGCGACCCCGTTCGTTACGTTGGTAAAGCGGTCGGGATACATCCGGTAAAAATCGCGGAAAACGGAATGGACAAGGATCTCGGAGTGCAGCTTAGAGACTCCGTTGATCGAATGGGAGCCGATCACGCTGAGATTGGCCATGCGGATCTGCCCGTTTGCGATCACCGCAAGCGAGCTGATTTTGCCCCAGTCGGAGGGGAAGGCGTTCCACGCGTCCTTGCAGAAGCGTTCGTTGATCTCTTTGACGATCATGTGGATGCGCGGCAGCCGGCGGGCAAAGATCTCCTCGCTCCACGTTTCCAGCGCCTCCGGCATGACGGTATGATTGGTATAGGAACAGACGCGCACAACGGTGTCCCACGCTTTGTTCCAGTCCCAGCGATAGTCGTCGATCAGGATCCGCATCAGCTCCGGGATGCAGAGCGCGGGGTGCGTATCGTTGATGTGGATCGCCGTTTTGTCCGCCAGATTGTCAAGCGTTCCGTAGAGGGCGATGTGATCGCGCAGGATACTCTGGATCGAAGCGGAGCAGAGGAAATACTGCTGGGTGAGCCGGAGCTGCTTTCCTTCGATATGATGGTCGGAGGGGTAGAGGACTTTGGAGATGATCTCGGCGTTCGTCCCTTCCTCCAGCGCCTTCGTATACTGCCCCTGGGTAAAGAGGGTCATATCGAAATTGCGGATGTCGCGCGCCCGCCAGAGCCGCAGACGCGCCACGCGGGAGTCGCTCGCGCCCGAGATCATCATATCGTAGGGAACGGCCTCCACCTCCTCGTAATCGGTGTAGGAAACGTCAAGATGACCGTCCTGCCAGTTCTCCTTGACGTGACCGCCGAAACGGACGTGAAAGGTGCGGTCGGTGCGCGGCACGAGCCAGACCTCGCCGCCGGGCAGCCAGACGTCCGGCAGCTCCACCTGCGTTCCGTCCACGATCCGCTGCTTGAAGAGACCGTATTCGTAACAGATGGAAAAGCCGGTCGCGGGATATTCGAGCGAGGCGAGCGAGTCAAGGAAGCAGGCGGCCAGTCTGCCGAGACCGCCGTTGCCGAGTCCGGCGTCCGGCTCCTCCTCGTAGAGGTCGTCCAGATCCGCGCCGAGCGCGGAAAGCGCCTCCCGGTACGCCCCGGTCAGCCCGAGATTGCCGAGATTGTTTTTCAGCGAACGGCCGAGCAAAAACTCCATGCAGATATAGTACACGCGCTTTTTCTGCTCTTTGTTCACTTCGTTTTTGAAGCGGTTGCGTTTTTCCGTCAGAATGTCGCGGACGGTGAGAGCGGTCGCTTTATAGAGCTGCTCCCGGTTCGCTTCGCCCGGCGTGGTGCCGAAATAGCGGGAAAGTTTGGATTCGATGTTTGCCCGGATCTGTTCCGGAGTCAGGTTTTCTGCCATAGCGGTCTCCTGTGCAAGTTTGACGTGATCATAACAAGACTATGATACGTTTATATGCCGTAAAGTTTCAGATATTTTTTTGCGGACTGGTTCCAGGAAAAGTCGATCCGCATCACCCTCGTCCTGTAACGGAGGTTTTTTTCGCGGTCGGCGTAAAGGCGGAGCGCCGCGTCGACCCGGTCGAGCAGCGCCTCGCCCCTGTAATCGCGGAAGGTAAAGCCGTTGCCTGCCAGCTTGCCCCCGTCCTCCCGGAAGGGGGAGATCGAGTCGGCAAGCCCTCCCGTCTCCCGCGTGATCGGGATCGAACCGTACCGGGAGGCGATCATCTGGGAGAGCCCGCACGGCTCGCTTTTGGAGGGCATGATGAAAAAGTCGGAGGCGGCGTACAGGCGGCGCGAGAGCGCCCGGTCAAAGAGGATCAGCGAGCGGACCTTATCGCGGCGGCGCTGTTCCAGCTCGCGGAAAAAGGCTTCGTATCCCCCCTCGCCGGTCCCGAGGATCGCAAAACGGAGATCCCGCTCCATCAGGCGGTCCGCGATCGCTGAGACGAGATCCACCCCCTTGTGAGAGGCGAGACGGGTGATCATCGCAAAGAGCGGTTTGTCCTCTCCGTCCTCCCATCCCATCTCCCGGAAAAAGGCTTCCTTGTTTTTCGCTTTTTTCTCGGGCGAGCGGAAGGAGTAGCGGACGGGGAGCGCGGGGTCGGCTTTCGGATCGTAGGAGAGATAGTCGATCCCGTTGAGAATGCCGGACAGTTTGTGCGCATTGCGGCGTATCACCTCGTCGAGCCCGTGGGCAAAATCCGGTCCTTTGATCTCCTCGGCGTAGCGGGGGCTGACGGTAGTGAGAAGGTCGCAGCACTCGATCGCCCCTTTCATCAGGTTGATCGCGCCGTTATGCATCACGGTCAGCGCGTCGTCCGGGGAGAGGGCAAAGATGTCCCCGAGGATCGCCGGATCGTAAACGCCCTGATACTCGATGTTGTGGATGGTAAAGACCGTTTTCATCGCGGCGTAACCCGGAAGATGCCCGTAGCGCCGCTTGGCGTAGATCACGGTCAGCGCGGACTGCCAGTCGTTTGCGTGGAGATAGTCCGGGAAGATATTGAGCCGCGGCAGGATCTCCATCGCGGCGGTACAGAAAAAGGCGAAACGCTCCCCGTCGTCAAAGCAGCCGTAGAGCCGATCCCGTTTGAAGTAGTCTTCGTTATCGATGAAGTACCATTTCACGCCGTCCCGGTAAAGACTCTTGACGCCGCAGTAAAGCGAGCGCCAGGCAAGCGGGATCCGCATCACGCATTCCTCGCGCATTTCGGCGCGGAAAGCGTCGGATACGGAGCCGTAGAGCGGTAAAACGACCCGGACGTCCGCTCCGTCCTGCGCCGCCTCGGCGATCGCGGGCGGCAGGGAACCGAGAACGTCCCCCAGCCCGCCGGTCGCGGCGAAGGGGGCCGCCTCCGATCCGACAAAAAGGATCTTCTTTCTCATATTCTCGCACCTTTTTCCAGATAAAAGGGACGCGTTTCGTGCCCGGAAAGATCGCATCCGTCTCCGATGAAGACGTCTTTGTCCGTGATCACGCAGTTCAGGCGGGTGTTCTTTCCGCAGTAGGTGTCCTGCATCAAGATCGAGTTGCGGACCACGCAGCCCTCCGAGACGTGCACGCCGCGGAAAATGATCGAGTTTTCCACCGTTCCCTCGATCACGCAGCCGTCGGCGAGCAGGGAATTGCTGACCTTCGCGCCGGATGAGTACCGCGTCGGCGTGGAGTTGCGTACCTTAGTGTAGATCGGCCGGCCGGGGACGGTGAGAAGATTGCGGCGCACCTCCTCCCGGAGCAGGCACATATTGCCGGAAAAATAGTCCGCGGTCGAGTTGACGGAGAGATGGAAGCCCTTATGCTCAAACACGAAAATCCGGTCGCTTGTCAGTTTCTTTTCCAGAAGATCGCGGAAGAGATCCTTGTACCCGTGCGCGATCGCGTCGAGCACGAGAGAGAGCAGATAGTCGCGCCGCAGGATCATAATATTCATATAGACGAGGCGGCTGCCCGTCATATCGGAGGTCTGCTCGGCGATATCGGTCACGCGCCCCTCGCCGTCGTCGGCGAGCACCGTCTGCTTACCCGCGAGGGAACGGAGGAGATCCACTCTCTTCGCCACGGCGGTAACGTCCGCTTCCTTTTGCTGATGGAAACGGAAGACTTCGTTGAGATCGATATTGCAGATGGTATCGCAGTCGGAGAGAACGGCGTATTCCTCTTTTGCCTTCGTCAAGAAGTTGAGGATCCCCGCCAGCGCTTCGAGCCGCGTGGTGTAAAACCCGTTTGCCACCGTGTTGTCAAACGCGGAGATATAGGGCGGCAGGATCTTGATGCCCCCGTGCCGGCGGGCCAGATCCCAGTCCTTGCCGGTGCCGATATGGTCCATCAGGGACTGATAGTTGTAGTGGGTGATCACGCCCACGTTCGTGATATTCGAATTGACGAAATTGGAGAGAGGAAAATCGATCAGGCGGTACCGGCAGCCGAAGGGAACGGACGCCATCGTGCGTTTCCGCGTCATATCGGGGATGCTCTGATCGTGAATGTTGGAGAAGATGATACCGACCGCGTTCATACGGACGCCTCCTTTTTTCTGGATCTGATCTCGCCGCCGCGGACGGTCTCGCCCTCGGGGATCTCGACGTGCGCGCCGATCAGGGTCACGTCGGGGGAGAGAGCGCGGTCCTCGCCGATCACGGCGTTTTTCCCGATGACGGCGTGGGAGTCGACGATCGAATAGCGGACTCTGGCGCCGGAGCGGATCACGGAGGAGCCCATGATCACCGAGTCGGTTACTTCCGCCCCCTCTTCCACCGTTACGTCGGGGGAGAGGACGCTGTTGACGACCTTGCCGCGGATCACGTCGCCGTCTGTCAGAATGGAGTTTTCCACAACGGCGCCGTCCGCCACGTAATGGGGCGGGCTGACCGTCGAGCGGGAAAAGATCCGCCGGTTGCTGTCGCTGAGGCGGATGGGGGTCTTGGAATTGTCGAGAAGATCCATATTGGCTTCCCACAGGCTCCCGAGCGTTCCAACGTCCTTCCAGTATCCCTCAAAGGGATAGGCAAACATCCGCTCGCCCGCACGGAGCATCGCGGGGATCACGTTTTTGCCGAAATCGTTGGCGCTTTCCGGATCCTCGGCGTCCGCCTTCAGATAGGAGAAGAGCTTGCGGCGGCTGAAGATATAGATGCCCATCGAGGCGGTCGTGGACTCGCTTACCTTCGGTTTTTCCTCGAACTTCGTGATGCGCCCCTCCGCGTCGGCGGAGAGGATGCCGAAGCGGGAGACGTCCTCTTTCGGGACGTTGATCACCGCGATCGTGCAGTCCGCGTCGTTCTTGCGATGGAAGGTCAGCATCTTCCCGTAGTCCATCGTGTAGATATGGTCGCCGGAGAGGATGAGGACGTATTCGGGATCATACCGCTCGATGAAACGGAGATTCTGGTAGATCGCGTTCGCGGTCCCCTTATACCAGTCGGCGGAGTCCTCCGCCTGGTAGGGGGGCAGGATGCTGACGCCGCCGTAGGTGCGGTCAAGATCCCAGGGCTGTCCGTTGCCGACGTACTCGTTGAGCACCAGCGGCTGATACTGGGTCAGCACGCCGACGGTGTCGATGCCGGAGTTGATGCAGTTGGAGAGGGGAAAATCAATGATCCGGTATTTTCCTCCGAAGGGAACGGCGGGCTTGGCGACGGTCTGGGTCAGGGCCTTGAGGCGGCTGCCCTGTCCGCCTGCCAGGAGCATGGCGATACACTCTTTTTTCGCTTTCATAGATTTCCTTGCCTTTCTTCGTTGTTTTCCAGAATGACGGCGCTGAAGGGGAGGAGGGTCATCTCTGCGGAGTAGTTTCGTCCGGCCGCCGGACGGGGAAGCGCGGAGAGAGGGGGCGTATTTCCGGCGCCGAACTCATCGGCGGAGGAAAAAACGGTTTGATAAGTTCCCGCCTGCGGGAGAGGAAGCAGGAACGCGTCGCGCCGCACGGGCGTGAAGTTGAGGACGACGACGAGGTCCTTTCCCCCGTTTCCGCGGCGCAGATAAGCGAAGACGCTGTCGTCCGCGTCGTCCGCAAGCAGCCATTCAAAGCCGCTCCAGCCGTCGTCGCGCTCCCAGAGCTGGCGGTGTTCCAGGTAAAAACGGTTGAGACTGCGGATAAACGAAGCAAAGCGCCTGTGCGTTTCATACCCGAGCAAAAACCATTCGACCGAGGCGTTGAAATCCCATTCGGCGAACTGGGCGATCTCGTTGCCCATAAAGCTCAGCTTTTTTCCCGGCATCGTCATCTGATAGACGGAAAACAGCCGCGCCTGGGCGAATTTGGCGCCGTAATCGCCCGGCGCCTTGTCGACAAGCGAGCGTTTGCCGTATACGACCTCGTCGTGGGAGACGGGGAGGACGAAACGCTCGGAGAAAGCGTAAACGAGCGGGAAGGTGATCTTGCGGTGCGCGTAAGAGCGGTAGATCGGATCGGTCTCCAGATAGGAGAGAGAGTCGTTCATCCACCCCATGTTCCATTTCAGGGAAAAGCCGAGCCCCTCGCGGTCAAAGCGCGTCACGTCGGGGAAGGCGGTCGACTCCTCCGCGATCGTCAGCACGTCGGGATAGTTTTCCCGCATGGCGGCGTTGAGCTTCCTAAAAAAGGCGATCGCTTCAAGGGAGCGGTTCCCCCCCTCGGCGTTCGGCGTCCACTCGCCTTCCTCGCGGCCGTAGTCGAGGTAGAGCATCGAGGCGACGGCGTCCACCCGCAGCCCGTCTACGTGGTACTGTTCCGCCCAGAAAAGAGCGTTGGAAACGAGGAAACACTCGACCTCGTTGCGCCCCACGTCAAAGCAGCGCGTGCCCCAGCCCTTCTGTTCCTGCCGGTTCGGGTCCTGATACTCGTAGAGGGGACCTCCGTCAAACTCGCAGAGACCGTGCTCGTCCTTCGGGAAATGGGCGGGCACCCAGTCGAGGATCACACCGATCCCCGCGCGGTGCGCCGCGTTGACAAGATACATCAAGTCGTGCGGGGAGCCGAAGCGGGCGGTGGGCGCGTAGTAGCCCGTTACCTGATACCCCCAGGAGGCGTCGAGCGGATGCTCCGCCACGGGCATCAGCTCCAGGTGCGTGTAGCCCATGTCCTTTGCGTAGGGGACAAGCTCCCCGGCAAGCTCGCGGTAGGAATAAAAGCTGCCGTCTTCGTGCCGCTTCCAGGAGCCGAGGTGTACCTCGTAGATATTAAGCGGACGGGCGTAAAAGGAAGGCGCCGCCGCTTTCCGCTCGTCAAGCCACTTTTTGTCGCTCCAGCGAAAACCGCCGAGCTCGCAGAAGAGGGAAGCGGTCGCCGGGCGCAGCTCGGCGGCGAAGGCGTAGGGATCCGCTTTCATCACGCGCCGCCCGCCGCGTACGATCCGGTATTTGTAACGGGAAAAAGGAGCGATCAGCGCGGAGGGGAGGGAGATCTCCCAAAGCCCCTCGTCGGAGACGCGGCGCATCGCGTGCGTATCGCTCCAGCCGTTGAAGTCCCCGCACAAAAAGAGCTCGTCCGCGTGCGGCGCCCAGGTGCGGAAAACGGTAAAACGCCCCGCGCGGTGTGCGCCGAGCAGTTCATAGGAGCGGTAGTTCGTTCCCTGATGGAAGAGATAAACGGGAAGGTCGTCTGCTGTTCTTTTTTCCATACTTCACCCGCTTTCCGTAATATACTCTCTCATATATAATATACACGAACGGCGCGTTTTTTTCAAGAGGAAGGGGAAATTTTACGGAGCGGAAAGAAAAATTCACAGAAAAGAAACGGTTCGCTCTTTTTTTTCACAATCGGATATGTTATAATAAAACAAAAGCAAGGCGGAGGTGAGCGCATGAACGTCTATGATTTTGATAATACCATCTATCGGGGAGACAGTACGGCGGATTTTCTGTTTTACTGTCTGAAGCGCTATCCCGCCGTTTTGCGCCGTTTGCCGCAGATCGCCGGAAAAGGAGTTTCCTATCTGACCGGGCGGATGCGCCTTCAGGCGTTCAAGGAGTCGATCTTCTCCATTTTGCCGCTTCTGCCGGATTACAAAACGGCGGTCGCTTCCTTCTGGGACGGGCATCTCTGCTATATCAAGCCGTGGTACCTCCACCGGCAAAAGGAGGACGACGTGATCATTTCCGCCTCTCCCGAGTTTCTGCTTTCCCCGGCCTGCGAAAAGCTCGGCGTTTCCTCGCTTCTCGCCTCTCCCGTCGATCCCCGCACCGGACGGTTTAAGGGGAAGAACTGCCACGGGGAGGAGAAGGTGCGCCGCTTCCGCGCCTTTTTCCCGCGCGCGGAAATCGAGGAGTTTTATTCCGACTCTCACAACGACGACCCGATGGCAAAGGTCAGTAAAAAAGCGTTTTTCGTAAAAGGAAACCGCCTCCTTCCGTGGAAAAAGTAAAGAATCGAGAACAAAGAACGCGGCGCGCAGGCGCCGCGTTTTTTCTATTTGTTTGGGGATGGTTCTCCGTCCGGGCGAGAGGGGGAGAGAGGTTCCTTTTCCGCTTTTCTCAGGCGGCCGCCGGCAACGATCCCCGCGATCAGATACTAGAGGACCCACGCGTGGAAGACGATCTCGATGATCATCGAAACGAGATATTCCGGCGAGATCGTCGAGAGGAGGACGAGGGTATCGATCCCGTAGCAGACAAGCGCCGGGATCAGCCAGCCGTATCGCTTTTTTGAGAAGAGCCAGCAAAGAAAATAGAAGAGGATCAGTAAGCCGACGAGGAAAACGGCAACGGGGAAGAGAGCGGGCATACCGTACTGCGCGGCGGCCCCTTTCCCGAAGGTATAGACGACAAGCGGGAGGATCGCCGCAAAGGAAAGACTGAAGTCCGAGCCGAGCGCGAGCAAAACCAGATGGAGAAGGGAAAACGCGGTTACCACAAACAGGTTGGCGCGGCAGGTAAAATACCGGCGCTGCTCGTACGCCCGCGTATGTTTCGGGGGCATCGCGCCGCTTTGCGGCCGATCCGGAAGGTTGTTCATCGCCGTCTCCTTTTTGCCGCCGGTCAGGATCTGCCGCGGCCTTTCACGTACTCGTCCATGGCTTTCGCGGCGGCTTTTCCCGCGCCCATCGCCAGGATCACGGTGGCGGCGCCGGTCACGGCGTCTCCGCCGGCGAACACGCCCGCCTTGGACGTGGCGCCCGTCGCCTCGTCCGCGACGATGCAGCCGTGGCGGTTCGTTTCAAGATCGGGGGTGGTCGTGCGGATCAGGGGATTGGGGGAGGTGCCGATCGCCATGATCACGCAATCCGCTTCCAGAAGAAAAGAGGAGTTCTCCTTCGGTTTCGGCCGGCGGCGACCGGAGGCGTCCGGCTCGCCGAGCTCCATCTCCACGCACTCCACGGCGGTCACGCTGCCGTTTTCATCGCCGCGGATCGCGGTGGGCGCGGAGAGGAACTTAAAGACGATCCCTTCCTCCTTTGCGTGATGGATCTCCTCAAGACGGGCGGGCATCTCCTCCTCGCCCCGGCGGTAGAGAACGTAGACCGTCTCCGCGCCGATGCGTTTGGCGCAGCGCGCCGCGTCCATCGCCACGTTCCCGCCGCCGACGATCACGGCGGTCTTCGGTACCATGACGGGGGTCTTCGCGTCGGGGAGATAGGCCTTCATCAAATTGATGCGGGTGAGGAACTCGTTGGCGGAATAGACGCCGTTGAGGTTTTCCCCCGGAATATGCATAAAGCTCGGCAGTCCCGCGCCGCTTCCGATGAAGACCGCTTCGTATCCTTCTTCAAACAGCTCGTCGACAGTAGAGGTGCGCCCGACGATGTAATTGAGCTCAAAGCGGACGCCGAGCGCCTTGAGGGAGTCGATCTCCTTCTCGACGATCGCCTTCGGCAAACGGAACTCGGGGATGCCGTAAACCAGCACGCCGCCGGCGGTATGGAACGCTTCAAAGACCGTAACGTCGTAGCCCATGCGGGCGAGATCGCCCGCGCAGGTGAGCCCGGAGGGACCCGCGCCGACAACGGCGCACCGGTGCCCGTTCTTTTCGGGCAGAGAGGAAGTCTCCGCTGACGCGGCGTTCATCGCGTAATCGGCGGCAAACCTCTCCAGCCGCCCGATCGCCACGGGCTCGCCCTTGATCCCGCGCACGCACTTCGACTCGCATTGCGTTTCCTGCGGGCAGACGCGGCCGCACACGGCGGGCAGGGCGCTCGTCTCCCGGATCTTGTCGGCGGCGCCGAGAAAGTCTCCCGCCGCGATCCTGGCAATAAAGTCCGGGATCTGCACGTTCACGGGGCAGCCGGACACGCAGGGCGTCGTTTTGCAGTGTAGGCAGCGCTGCGCCTCCTCCACGGCCATCTTTTCGGTGTATCCGAGCGCGACCTCGCCGAAGTTTTTGTTCCGAACGTTCGGATCCTGCTCCGGCATGGGGACCTTTTTCGGGGACAGATTAGGCATTGTCGATCACTCCCTTCAGGCGGCATTTGTGCGCTTCTTTCGCTTTTTTCTCAAATTCCGCGTACATCTTCGCGCGGCGGATCGACTCGTCAAAGTCGACCTCGTCTCCGTCAAAGTCGGGGCCGTCCACGCAGGCAAACTTTGTCTCGCCGCCGACGGTCACGCGGCAGCAGCCGCACATTCCGGTCCCGTCCACCATGATCGGGTTCATACTCACGACCGTCCGGAGACCGTATTTCTTCGCCGTCAGGACGACGTATTTCATCATCACGAGCGGCCCGATCGCGATACAAACGTCGTACTTCTCTCCGCCGGAAAGCCACTCTTCAAGGGCGGCGGTGACCAGACCTTTTCTCCCGCAGGATCCGTCGTCGGTGCAGACGGTCAGCCGGTCGGAGGCCTCTTGCATTTCTTTTTCCAGGATCACGAGATCCTTCGTGCGGAAGCCGGCGATGATATCGACGGAAGCGCCCGCCGCTTTCAGCGCCCGCGCCTGCGGCAGAGCGATCGCGCAGCCAAGCCCCCCTCCGATCACGCAGGCGCGCCCGATCCCGTCAAGCTCCGAGGCGCGGCCGAGGGGGCCCGCAAAATCGCAAATGCTTTCGCCTTCCTCCAGCTCGCCGAGCTCCATCGTCCCCGCGCCGACCTCCTGGAAGATGATCGTCACGGTGCCCTTTTCCCGGTCGTAATCGGCAACGGTCAGCGGGATGCGCTCGCTGTCCTCTCCCGTCCGTACCACGACGAACTGTCCCGCTTTCGCTTTTTTCGCGACGGCGGGCGCGTCGACGATAAACTTTTTCACGCTTTCGCTTAAAACCTCTTTTTTCAGAACGCGATACATAAAGGTTCCTCCGTTACAGTTCAAAATGCTTGACGACGCCGTTTTCGTAAACGGGGCTCGTCTCTCCCCGGATCAGGGGAAGCAGATAGGCGGCAAAGGCCTTTGTGACGTAATTGCCTTCCGGCGTGATGTATTCGTCCGGCACGCGCCTGACCTTGTTCGCGATCTCGGCGGCCGGCGCGCTTTCCATCGCGATCCGGTAGGGGTCGTCCGAGAGACGGCGGAAGATCGCGGTCCTCCCGCTCTCGCCTTCGACGGCGCGTGCGACCGCGAACGCCGCGATCTCCGACGCTTCGCAAAGATCTGTCAGGGAAGCGAGATGGGCGGCGCACCGCTGCACGGTGGAGAGCTCGACCGCCCTCGCCTTGCAGGAGAAGACCTCCCTGATATGCTCTTTGAGCGCGGCGGCGGCGCCGGTCAGGATCACGTGGCCGAAACGGTCCTTCGTATCGGAATGGAGCCCTTCGCAGACGTAGCGCCCGTCCTCGTAGCGGATGCCCTCCGAGACCGCGATGACGACGTTCGGGTGCCGGTCAAAAGCGGCTTTGAGATCGCGGTCGAAGGCGGCGAGGGAGAAGGGCCGTTCCGGCAGATAGACCGCGTCCGGCGCGCCCGCGCCGATAAAACGGCCGAGTCCGGCGGAGGCGGTAAGCCATCCGGCGTCCCGCCCCATGATCTCCACGACCGTGACGGCGGGGACGGTGTAGACGGCGCAGTCGCGGACCAGCTCCGCCATGGTGTTGGCACCGTACTTGGCGGCGGACCCGTAGCCCGGCGTGTGATCGGTCAGAGCGAGATCGTTGTCGATCGTTTTGGGAACGCCGAACACGCGCATCTCATAGCCGACCGCCTCCGCATAGGCGGAGAGCTTTGCCACGGTGTCCATCGAGTCGTTGCCCCCGATATAAAAGAAATAGCGGATGCCGTATCGGCGGCAGATCTCGACCGTGCGGGCGAGCGTTCCGTCGTCCTTGTCGGGATCGGGGAGGCGCGTGCGGCAGGAGCCGAGGGCGGAGGCGGGGGTCGTCTCCAGAAGGGAGAGGCGTTCTTCGTCGCGCGAAAGCGAGGTAAGGTCGGCCAGGCGGTCGGAGAGCAGTCCTTCGATCCCGTTTTTCATCCCGTAGATCTTCGGGATCGTCTCCGCGTGCGCGCGAACGCCCCGCAGGACTCCGGCGAGGGAGGCGTTGATCGCGGCGGTCGGTCCTCCGGACTGTCCGACCGCGGCGTTTCCTATCAGATGCTCCAAAAGTAAATCCCCCTGTCTATCTTTCAGAAGTTACGTGGTTTTTCTAATTTTATCATTTTTTCTTTTGCGTGTCAATCGTCAAGAAGAACAGATATTATCCGGATCCTAACGGAAAATCATAAAAGTCTTGAAAAAAGAGCCGCGTTGTGATAAGATTTTCCCGTCAAGATCTGTCGGAAGGGGAGAAAAATGGAAAACCGGGTTTCGATCTGCGGCGTCGGCTTCGACCGCGTTACGGCAAAGGAGGCAAAAAACCGCCTCTTTCGCGCGCTGTCCGGCAAAAAACCGCCCCTTTCGCTTTATACCCCGAACCCCGAGATCGTTGAGCTTGCCTGCCGCGATCCGGAGCTTTCCCGGATTCTCAACGAAGCCGGACTGTCCGTTGCGGACGGCGTCGGCGTGATCCGCGCGGCGCGCATGCTCGGAGACCCGCTCCCCGAACGGATCCCCGGCGTGGAGCTTGGGGAGGCCATGCTCGCTTTCTGCGCCGAGGACGGGGAAGCGCTGCCCGTCTTTTTCCTCGGCGGCAAGCCCGGGATCGCGGAAAAAGCCGCCGAGCGGATGCGGGAGAAGTATCCCGGCCTTTCGGTTGCCGGTACGGCGGACGGGTATTTCGACGAGGCAAAGTCTCCCGAGGTCGCCGGGCGGGTCGCCTCCTCCGGCGCCGTGCTGCTTTTCGTCTGCCTCGGCGCGCCGAAACAGGAAAAGTGGATCGCCGCTCACCGGGCAAAGATGCCCGGCGTGCGGGTCTTCGCCGCGCTCGGCGGCAGTCTCGACGTTTACGCCGGCGCTCTCCGGCGCGCTCCGCGGATCTTCTGCCGGTTCGGGCTCGAGTGGCTCTGGCGCGTTATTCGCCAGCCCTCCCGGATCCGCCGACTTTTCGCCGTTCCGGCGTTTTTGCGGCGCGTCCGCCGGGAAAAACGGCGGCAGAAAAGAGGAGACTGAACGTTTCTTGTCATTTCTCCCATCTTTTTCCCCCCTTTCCGACCTTCGATTGATAAAAGATTAACAAAAATAAAAAAATCGCAAAAACCTATTGAGAAAAGGGAAGCGTTGTGCTACAATAAGGGACGGTTAAAAGGTTACAAATCTTTATCTTATTTTCAGGAGGATTTTTACCATGGTAAAAGTTGCGATCAACGGGTTCGGCAGAATCGGCCGTCTTGCCTTCCGTCAGATGTTCGGCGCGGAGGGGTACGAGGTCGTTGCCATCAACGATCTGACCAGCCCCAAGATGCTGGCTCACCTGCTTAAGTACGATACCGCGCAGGGTTCCTTCATCGGCACGCCCGGCGAGAACAAGCACACCGTCGCGTCCACCGACGATTCCATCATCGTCGACGGCAAGGAGATCAAGATCTACGCGGAGAAGGACGCGAACAACTGCCCCTGGGGCGCTCTCGGCGTGGACGTCGTGCTGGAGTGCACCGGCTTCTACGTCGGCACCGACAAGGCGACGGGCGAGCTGCAGGCCAAGGCGCACCTCAACGCCGGCGCGAAGAAGGTCGTCGTTTCCGCTCCCGTCAAGGGCAACTGCAAGACCATCGTGTATAACGTCAACAACGAGATCCTGACCAAGGACGATACCATCATCTCCGCCGCTTCCTGCACCACCAACTGCCTCGCTCCCATGACCAAGGCGCTCAACGACTACGCGCCGATCGTCTCCGGCATCATGACCACCGTGCACGCCTACACCGGCGACCAGATGATCCTCGACGGTCCGCAGCGCAAGGGCGACCTTCGCCGCAGCCGCGCGGGCGCGATGAACATCGTGCCGAACACCACGGGCGCCGCCAAGGCGATCGGGCTCGTGATTCCCGAGCTCAACGGCAAGCTGATCGGCTCCGCTCAGCGCGTTCCGACCTGCACCGGTTCCACCACCATCCTCGTCGCCGTCGTCAAGGGCAAGGACATCACCGCCGACAGCATCAACGCCGCGATGAAGGCCGCCTCCAACGAGAGCTTCGGCTACAACACCGACGAGATCGTCTCCTCCGACGTGATCGGGATGCGTTACGGCTCGCTCTTCGACGCGACCCAGACGATGGTCTCCAAGATCGACGACGACACCTATCAGGTCCAGGTCGTCTCCTGGTACGACAACGAGAACAGCTACACCACCCAGATGGTCCGCACGATCAAGTATTTCGCGGAGCTCAACTAAAGGGAAGGGAAAAAGGGAGAGGCTCGCCTCTCCCTTTCTTTATCAGATGATCCGATCGACTTTATGCTATATCGAGCGGGACGGGAAATACCTTCTGATGCACCGCGTGAAAAAGAAGCGGGACGTGAACGAGGGCAAATGGATCGGCGTCGGCGGCAAGCTGGAAGAAGGCGAAACGCCGGACGAGTGCCTTTTGCGCGAGGTGAAGGAGGAAACCGGCCTTACGCTCACCGAACACGCCTTCCGAGGGAAGATCTATTTCTTCTGCGAAGGGGCGCCGGACGAGGTGATGTACCTCTATCACGCGACCGCGTTTGAGGGAGAACTCGTCTCCGAGTGCGACGAGGGGGAGCTTGCGTGGGTGGACAAAGAGGAGGCGCTCGCGCTCCCGATGTGGGAGGGAGACCGGCTCTTTTTCCCCTTGATCGACCGGGCGGGAGAGCCCTTTACCATGACCCTCCGCTACAAGGGCGATACGCTGACCGAGAGTTATTTCGGCGAGCCGTAAAAGAACAGCTGCCCTGTTTTAACCCTCCGCAGGAAGGAGTTTTTCCCTTTCCTGCGTATAAAGGGAGAAAGAAACGCGGAGGCGAGAGAAAAATGAAAAGAATGACAGCTGTTGTTTTGTTGTTTGTCCTGACGTTGACGGTCAGTTGTATGAATCAGAAGAATACCGCAGAGGATACCGCCGCGCCGGAGCAGGTCACAAGCAGCTTTTCACCCGTTGCGGGGAAACGATACGCAGCGTATATTTACGTACAATACGTTTCGCAAGACGGCTTTGCAGGCAGCGGGAATTTCCATGACGGCGTTTACGTATCGTACGCCGGAGCAAAGAACGTATTTAAGATCTTTGACACCGCGGTAATCGTTTTTGACGGAGCGGATTACAAAGTTGAGGATAAAACGCTTCACAGCGGCGATGTGGATTTTGGCGACTTTACAACGAAACAAACGATAAATAAGGTTGTTTCAGCGCGCAAATCGGATGATGAAGCGGGCGAGCCGGTATATGATAAACCGATCATATATCTCTACCCGGAAACAGATACCGTTTGCAGCGTCAAGCTTGACGTGACCGGCGGGATGACCTGCTCCTATCCGCAGTATCAGGAAAACGGCTGGGAAAGCTTTACCGCTAAACCGGACGGCACGCTGATTTTCCCGGACGGCAGCGAGTATTACGCGCTTTACTGGGAGGGCAAAGGGACAAGCGCATTGGACATGACGACCGGCTTCTGCGTAAAAGGGTCCGAAACGGCGGCGTTTTTATCCGATATTCTGCCGAAGCTCGGACTGAACGCGAAAGAAGCAAATGAGTTTATCATCTATTGGCTTCCGAGAATGCAGGAGAATCCTTATAACCTCATCTCTTTCCAGACTTCCGCTTACACGGACAACGCAAAGCTGACAGTCACGCCTGAACCGGATACGGTGATACGCGTGTTCATGGCGTATCAGCCGCTTGAAGTACCCGTTGAAATCGCGCCGCAGACGATAGAAACTCCAAAGAGAAACGGTTTCACCGTCATCGAGTGGGGCGGATCGGTGATAAAATAAAAATCCCAAAAAACAACAAAATACCAAAACCCTCTGCCATTTAATACGGCAGAGGGTTTTGTGTTTACAGCGTGAACGGATACAGCCAGGTCGCGCAGGATTTCCGGCCCGCTTTTGATTACGCGAAATAGTCGATCTTCATCGCCCGTTTGACGTCCGAAAGGGTGGCGGCGGCGGTTTCGCGCGCTTTTTCGCTTCCTTTTTTCAGGATCGCCATCACAGTACCGGGATCCTTTGCCAGCTTTTCGCGCTTTTCGCGGATCGGCGCCAGCACCTCCTGCAGCACGTTGTTGAGGAACTTTTTGACCTTGACGTCGCCGAGGCCGCCGCGCTCGTAATGCGCCTTCAGTTCGTCAAGCGAGGCGTATTCGGGGAGATAGCGCTCAAAGTGCGCGGGGGAAGAGAACGCGTCGAGATAGAGAAAGACGGGGTTATCCCTGGTGTTGCCGGGGTCGGAGACCTGGATGTGGTTGGGGTCGGTATACATCGACATGATTTTTTGGCGGATCTCGTCGGCGGAGTCGGCGAGGTAGATGCAGTTGCCGAGGGATTTGCTCATTTTCGCCTTCCCGTCGGTGCCGGGGAGGCGCAGGCACGCCTTGTTCTGCGCGAGCAGCGCCTTCGGCTCGACCAGCGTTTCGCCGTAAAGGGCGTTGAAGCTGCGCACGATCTCCCGCGCCTGCTCCAGCATCGGGAGCTGATCCTCCCCGACGGGGACGGTATCGGCGCGGAAGGCGGTGATATCCGCCGTCTGGCTGACGGGGTAGGTGAGAAAGCCCATCGGGATATTCCCCTCGAAGTTCCGCAGTTTGAGCTCCGCCTTGACGGTGGGGTTGCGCTCGAGCCGGGAGAGCGTAACGAGGTTCATATAATAAAAGGTCAGCTCGGTCAGCTCGGGGATCTGCGACTGGATGAGGATCGTCGCCTTTTCGGGGGCGATCCCGCAGGCAAGGTAATCCAGCGCCACCTCGAGGATATTGGCACGCACCTTGTCGGGATTGTCAAAGTTATCGGTCAGCGCCTGCGCGTCGGCGATCATGATGTTGATCTCGTCGTAGGCGCCGCTCTCCTGCAGCTCAACGCGGCTGCGCAGAGAGCCGACGTAGTGTCCGATATGCAGGCGGCCGGTCGGTCTGTCGCCCGTGAGAATGATTTTTTTCATAGCAGTTCCTCCGCTGTGGGATAAACGTATTGTAGCACACCGCCGCGCAAAAGTCAACGCCCGGCGCGGTCTTACTCGGCGCAAGTCATATAAACGGCCAGGTGCCGGTATTTCGGAGCTTCGGAATGGGAGCTTAGGAGCCCGGCCCAGATTTTCTCCCACGTCGCCTCGGGGTCGTCGACAAGGACGTAATGGTCGTAGGTGGAGTAGATCGCGGTGGAAGGCATATCCCCCGTCATGTGGAGGAGATACCGGTAGGTCTGGCCGCTGTCCGCTTTTTCCTGCGTGCTGAGGCGCGTCGTTACCGTAAAGGTCTCGCCGTCAAAGGTGATTCGGTAAAAGGTCATCTGCGGATACCGGCTTTTTTCTCTTTCATAAAGTTCCTCGCTCACACTCTCCTTTTTCAGCGTGCGGAAATACGCGCAGACGACGGAGGCGGGCGTTTTTTCCTCGACCTTTGCGTAAAAAGCGTCCATGAGTTTCTTGCCGGACGTGCAGCGCGCGTCCTCCACGACCACAACGTCGTCTTTTTTGGCGGCTTTCAGCGCCTCCTCGGCCGGCAGGACGGCGTCGGCCGCGGGCAGGGTGCCGGACGGCTCTCTCGCACACGAGAAAAGGGGAAGGGCGAGCAGGAAAACGGACAGGAAAACGATCGCTTTTTTCATTTTTTCACCTTTCTTTCATTCGATCGGCGGATCGGATCCTCAACCTCCGATCCTTCGTAAAGAAAGTCACAGACTATCTCCATAGTCTATACTATCACAATAGTCTGAATTTGTCAAGGGAAAATTGAAAAAGGAAGTCCCGTCCGGCGGTGTCCCTTAAAACCCGATCTTTGCCTTGGTTTTTACCAGTTTTTCGCTGAATTCTTCTTCGGCGCTCGCGGCGAGGAAATCCTCGCGCGTCAGCTCGAAAACGTCGCTTCCCGCCAGCGCGGCGCGCAGCGCCGCCTTCGACCAGGTGCGCTCGTAGAGGTTGCGCACGAAGCGCGCGTTGGCAAACTCCTTGGAGGCGACGTATTCGTCCGAGAGGTCGGAAAAGAACGTATGCGCCGTTTCTGCGAGCTGCTCGGAGTAGGAGAAGTGCTTTTTGACCATCAGCATAAAGATCTCAAAAAGCTGCTCCTTGGAGTAGTTGGGGAACCGGATCACGTACGGCATCCGGCTCCGCAGACCCGCGTTGCCGCGCATCAGCGTTTCCATATCGTCTGTGTATCCCGCCATGATCACGAGCATATCGTCCCGGTGGTTTTCCATTTCGGAGATCAGCGTCGTGAGGGCTTCTTTGCCGTAGTCGTTGTAGGAATAGTCGTTTTCGTAGAGCGCGTAAGCCTCGTCGATGAACAGGACGGAGCCGTAGGCGTCCCGGCAGATGGAGGCGGTGCGGACCGCGGTCTGTCCCACGTATTCCGCGCAGAGGGATCGCGCGCTGTACTCCAGAAACGCCCCTTTGCGCAGGATCCCTTCCTCGCGGAAGATTTGCCCGATGATCCGCGCCACCGTCGTTTTTCCGGTGCCGGGATGACCGAGGAAGCGCATATGGATACACGGGCGGTCGAGCGTTTCGTTTTTCATCGAGACCTTGACCTGAGAGACGATCTCCCGCACCCGCGCCGCGATCTCTTGCATACCGATCATCCCGGCGAGCTCGTCGTATCCGCTTTTTTGCTGCCGCAGTCCGGCAAAGTCCCCGGGCAGATCATCGCCTGTGATGCGCTTTTTGTTTACATCCTCGCCGCGCGCCAGAGCGGCCGCGTCGTGAGACGCTTTTTTGAGGATCATCTCGTCGGCGATCTTTTCCGCGGTTTTGAAGCCGTAGAAGCGGCCGTCGTTTTTCTCCTTGTTGACTTTGGCGAAAAATACGTCAAGCACGGATTTGTCCGGGGTCACGCCGAGCGATCTCAGCTTGTCCCACATCCGTTCCGCCAGCACGCTTTCGTGCAGCGGGGGGATCTGGACCACGCGTAAAAGGGAAACGTCGTCAAAAAGAGCGGCAACGCGGTCAAACGCCTTTTTCTCTAAAAACGGCACCCGGAACATAAACGCGACCTTATTCTGGAAGCGGTAGAGCCGCTGCAAAAACCTCCGCAGCTCGTCGTATTTTTCACCGTCCAGATACCAGCTGACGTCGATCCCGACGATGTTGCAGTCGTCCAGATAGTCGCCGCAGAACTTTTCGATCATCTCGTCGGCGCTGATCGCGCCGCTCCCGGTTCTGTTTGACATCCGGAACTCGGCGTACTGGGTCTTTTCCGCGGTTTTTTCGCCGTAGAGCCCCATCTTCCGCAAAAAATCGCCAAGCGAACTGAGCAGAGTGGTAAAGCCGTTTCCCGCGTCGATCGCAAACAGATAGTTCTGCATCATCAGCGCGCCGAGAGAGCCGTTTTCTTTGAGAAGCGGGAAGGCGTCATAAAGCTCGGCGACCAGCTTGAGATAGTCGTCGGTCCCGTAATAAGCGCCGAAGATCTCACGGATCAGACGGCCCTGCTCGTCGTCGGAGAAGGGGACCGTGAGCACGCGGATCCGGTTGGAGGTCCCGGGGGCAAAACGGTTCCACGCCTGCGTGATCGCCTTGCCGCATTCCTCGCGGGAGGCGGCTTTCAGTTTGATCACGCAGAAGGTAAAGCGTGTGACAAGCGTCTCGGGTTCGTGCTCCGCGGGGATCAGCTCCGCCGTTTTTTCAAAGCAGCTTCCCAGCTCGCCGATCCTCTCAAGCGCGCAGTTATAGTCAAGCGATACTCTTGAAATGAAGTCTGTCATAAGCTTCCTCGTTTTCGTCAGTCGTTCGGGGGGGCGCGGGGGATCAGAAGCCGTGGCCGCCGCCATGGCCTCCTCCGCCGCCTCCGCCACCGCCGCCCCGGCCCCCTCCTCCGCCGGAGGAGGAGCTGTTGCTGTAGCGGTAGGTGCGCGTCAGCTTGGCGGTTACGTTATGCAATTTGATCTTCTTTTGGCCGTTTTTGTCAAGCTGATAAACCTCGCGCGGAGATTTGATCGACGTGGTGGCGACAGCCGCAACAAGCATGGAGAAGAGAGCGACGCAAAGGGCGATCAGAGCGTTGCTCGCGTGCTTCATCGGCTCGGGGATCTTAATGCCCGACATGACCTGATAGACCTGTGAAAAGGCCTCCCGCGCGCACCGGGCGTAATCGCCGTCCGAGGCGTAGGAGTAGACGTTGTCCGCGATCGTATCGCATTTTGCCGCGGAGAGAGTCGTATTGGAGTCCGAGGTATGGAAATAGAGATAGCGGTTGTCCGTATCGATCACGAAGAGGATCCCCTCCCCGTTCTCAAAAATCTGTCTGAAGGCGATTTTGGCGTAGCTTTCTGTGGTGAGGTCCTCCGCGTCGTCTGTCGAAAGGAAGGCGACGGGATAAAACGCCGTGACCGGCGTCATCGTTTTGCGCAGCTCCGTTTCTTCCTCGTCGGTCAGGAGGTCCGCGCCGTCAAGGATCGTAACGGCGGAGTCGTTTACCCCCTCCAGCGACGCGCTGATCGCTTCGTTTTTCTTTGCACGGTAAAGATCGAGCGCGAACGGGGAAAGCAGAACGAGGACCGCGATCAGAGAGACGACGGTGAGAGCCCGGTTGCTCAACTTACGCATTTGTGTCGCCTCCTCTCTTCATCGTAAAGATCGGAACGTCGCGGGAGGCGAGAAGCCGCTGCGCTCTGAGAAGGTCAAACACCGACCAGAGCGTGAGCGCGATGGTGAAGGCGGCAACGCCGTAAATGACGCTGTCGATTACTGTTCCGGAGGCCGCAACGGCGACGGCGGCGGCAAGTCCGACCAGCGTTTTCCACCATCCTTTCAGGCGGACGGAGGCGGGAACGCGGAAGGAGAGCGGAGAACTCTTCTCCGGGGCAGCCGCGGGGCTCTCCGGCGAGCCGGAAGAGGGTAGAGCGGCCGAGCCGATCTTGCCGAGATCGTCCAGATGGTTTTCGCGCAAATAAACGTCGCCCGTCAGCTTTCTCAGATAAAGCCCGAACGCAAGGAGGATGATCTCGGAGACGATAAGAAAGGGCGCGGGAGAGATCGTAAGGAAAAGATTGAGGATCGACGCGAACACCGCCGCGAGGATCAGAGAGTATTTGAGATAGCGACCCTTGTCGGCGGGGATCTCCGCCGCCACGTCGCCGTTCTGGCCGTTGATCGCCGCGTAGGAGATCCGGTCCCCCTTCCGGTAAGTGTGCAGCCAGACGGGGAAGAGAATCTTTTTCGAGCGGATCCGGATCTCCGGCGATATGCCGCTCGTTTTGAACTTGATCCCGTCGTGGGTGAAGCTGCTGCCCTGAATATCCTTTGTGACAAGCTCCGCCACCACGTCGGCGTAGACCTTTTCGTCCACGTTGCCGCCGTCGGCGTAAAAACCGGCGAGGTAGGAGGTTTCAAACTCCCGGGCCTTTTTCGGATCGAAGGTATCCACCGTTTCGCTCATACAGTCGGGGAAGGCCTCCGCGGCGTCAAACCGCGTTCCCCTGTAGGCGGCGGTCAGGTCGTATTCCATCTCGTATTCCCGGACGATCGTGTCACTGCCGGCCGACGTTCTGCTCTCGCCCCGGTTTTTGCCGTGGCCGGAAGCGTCCGCGCCGAAGACGTAGTAGGGAATATAGAGCCCGATCATCTTTTCTTCGCCGCCTTTTTCCAAAAGCCACTTTGGCGCAAAGCCGGTGTCCTTGAGCTTTTTCCGGTATTTTTCCGCCGCTTCTTCCTTCGTTACGGTAAACGGGATGATGCCGTCCGGCCTCGCGTCTTCTACGATCCGCTTGGTAAACGCGACGGGAGAGCCGCAATAGCTGCAAAAGGACGCGATGGTATCGTCGTAACTGAGGACGGCGGTGCCGCACTGGGGACAGACCAGCTCGTTTGTGGTATAGAGACGGTTTTTGTCGAGATACTCCTGGTACTCCTCCCGCAGGATTTCGCTGCCGCAGTACTCGCAGGACATGACCTTTTTGGCTATGTCATAGGTCATCTGCGCGCCGCAATGCGGGCATTCAAACGCTTTCATTCACAAGGTTCCTTTCATGATCGAAACGTGAAACGGACGGGGTCTTGAGGCAAACGCGAAAAACGGAAAAACCGTATTAAAAACCTCCGTCCCGCACGGCGGCCGCGCCGCTTCGGCGGGAGAATACGGGCGCTTTTACCGTTTCCAGTTTACCAAAACAGCCCGTTGCTGTCAATAGCTTCCGCCAAAAGAACAAAAAGGAAGCACGCGCCGGCGCAAAACGATGTCAGCGTACAGCGCCGAGCGATGTTGACCGGGCATCTCCCGGTCAAACGATGTTGTGTTTAACAGACAAAACAGCCAAAGAGCGAAAACGGCGTATTTGCCCCAATGTCCCGCAGGACACATCATTGCCGAAGGCAACATCATGCGCGCAAGCGCACATCATTTGCCCCGCAAGGGGCAAACATCATTGAAAAAGTCCGGCGCTTGCGCGTCGGACTTTTTCATGGTGGAAACAGCGGGGCTCGAACCTGCGACCTCACGGATGTGAACCGTGCGCTCTAACCAACTGAGCTATGCTTCCGTACCGTGCCTATTATAATACGGTATTTTGGAAATGTCAATCAGTTTCCGTTCGATTTTTTTAATTTACTTTCCGCTTTCAGGCGGGACTCGGTATTGAGGATGCGTTTGCGGAGACGGATATTCTTCGGCGTGACCTCGATCAGCTCGTCGTCGGCGATAAACTCGATCGCCTGTTCGAGACTGAGGATCTTCGGCGGCGTCAGGATCAGCGCCTCGTCCGCACCCTTGGAGCGGATCGCCGTAAGGTGTTTTTCCTTGCAGACGTTCAGGGTGATATCGCCCGCCTTGGGGTTCTCGCCGACGATCATGCCCTCGTAAACCTCGGTCTGCACGCCGATAAAGAGCGCGCCGCGGTCCTGCGCGTTGAAGAGACCGAAGGAGGTGGTCACCCCCGCTTCGGAGGCGACAAGGGAACCGGTGTAGCGCGTCGTCACCTCGCCCTTGAACGGCTGATAGCTTTCAAAGATCGAATTGATGATGCCCTCGCCTCTCGTGTCTGTCATAAACTCGCTGCGGTAGCCGAAGAGCGCGCGGGAGGGAATGAGATAGATCAGACGCATCCGGGAGCCGTGCTGCTCCATATCCTGCAGCTCGCCCTTGCGGGAGCCGAGCTTTTCCATCACGGAGCCCATATATTCCTGCGGGCAGTCGATCGTGACCCGTTCCACCGGCTCGCACCGCACCCCGTCGATCTCCTCGTAGAGAACGCGCGGCGTGCTGCAGGAGAGCTCGTAGCCCTCGCGGCGCATCGTTTCGATCAGGATGGAGAGGTGCATCTCGCCGCGCCCCGCCACTTTGAAGGAGTCTGTCGTATCGCCGTCCGAGATGCGGATGGAAACGTCCTTGAGCGTTTCGCGGTAGAGCCGTTCGCGCAGATGGCGGCTTGTCACGTATTTGCCATCCCGGCCGGCGAGGGGGCTGTCGTTGACGGAGAAGGTCATCTCCATCGTCGGCTCGCTCACCTTAACGAACTCCAGCGGCTCAACGCAGGTCGTGGAGGTGATGGTGTCGCCGATGTTGATATCCTCGGCGCCGGAGAAGCAGATGATGTCGCCCATCTTCGCTTCCGTGACCGGCACGCGGGAGAGCCCGTCGATCTGCGAGAGGGAGACGATCCTCGTTTTTTTCGGGGTGAAGCCGGCGTGGAAATTGGAGATCATCGCGTCCTGATTGACGCGGATCGTGCCGCGCTCGATCCGTCCGATCCCGATCCGTCCGACGTAATCGTTGTAATCCACGGAGGAAACGAGCAGCTGCAGCTCGCCGTCCTCCTCGCCCTCGGGGGCGGGGATATAGTCGAGGATGGTGTCAAAGAGCGGCCGGAGATCCGTTCCTTTTTCAAACGGAGAAAGGGAAGCGGTCCCCTCCCGTCCGGAGCAGAAGATCATCGGAGAGTCAAGCTGTTCGTCGGTCGCGTTGAGATCGAGCAAAAGCTCCAGCACTTCTTCCTCGACCTCTTCGATGCGAGCGTCCGGTTTGTCGATCTTGTTGATGACGACGATCACGCGGTGCTGGAGGGCGAGCGCCCGTTCGAGAACGAAGCGCGTCTGCGGCATCGGCCCTTCCGCCGCGTCCACGAGCAGAAGCACGCCGTTTACCATCTTGAGGACCCGCTCCACCTCGCCGCCGAAGTCTGCGTGGCCGGGGGTGTCGACGATATTGATCTTGACGTCCTTGTAGTGGACGGCGGTGTTCTTGGCGAGGATGGTGATGCCGCGCTCGCGCTCGATCGCGTTGGAGTCCATCACGCGCTCTTCCGTTACCTGGTTTTCGCGGTAGATGCCGCCCTGCTTGAGCATTTCGTCGACGAGGGTGGTCTTGCCGTG
>JAFSSQ010000008.1 GCA_017450965.1 Clostridia bacterium | reverse complement strand
TCCTTGCTGGGTGGAAAAAAACCCGGTGGCGCCCGCGTGGCGGGCGCCTCCGGTTCGTTTTATGGGATCGGCGCTTCGTTTTTCTTTTGCATCCGAGCGGCAACGAGACTCCGGGCGGCGCGCTTGATCACCAGCGCGACCGGCACGGCGATCAGAGCGGCGATCACGCCGAACAGCGTATACATCACGATGACCGCGACAAGAGAAAGCAGAACGGAGGAACGCGCTTCCTGCCTGACCACCAGGGGCTGGAGGAGGAAGAAGTCCGCCAGAAAAACGAGGAAAAAGATCAGCGCGCACCATGCGGCCCTGGCGGGCGAAAAGATGAGACAGAGGAACACGCCGCAGGAAAAGGAGAGGATCGTCCCGGCAACGGGAACGAAGGCGAGCGCCCCCATCAGAATGGAGATCACGGAGTAAAACGGGATCTTCAGCATCCACAAAACGAAGAAGAAAACGAGCTCAAGCGCGACGGAGCATAGCAGCCTCCCCGTCAGATAACCGCTGAAGATCGTATGGATCACCCGGGTGCGGCGGAGGATGCGCTCGGTCGCGGCGGGCTCGAAAAGCGCCGCCATGATCTTATCGCGGATCCGGCGCAGATAATCGAGCGACGCGATGACGTAAACGGAGATGATCAGACCGATCACGATCGCCGTCGCCTCCGAAACAAACGACTGCAAGGAACTGAGAATGACGGGGATCGCGGACTGGATCCGGTCGGACGATACCTGGAGCGACTCGTTGACGTAGGTCATGATGTCGTCATGCTGAGCGGCAAAGAGCTTGCTGCCGGAGATCGTTTTATCGATCCACTCGGTCGCGGAATTGAGATAAGACGGAATGATCGTCTGGATATCCTCGATACTCTGGAAGAGCGGGACGAACACGATCACGATGACGGCGGCGATCAGAACGAGAAGAATGAGATAGGCGCAGACGATCGAGAGCACCCCGGCGAGGACGGCGCGGCGCTTTTTGTTTTTTTCGCTCCGGTCCGGCTTTTCCTTTGTGAGAAAGGAAAAGACCTTTTCCCGGAAGAAACGGACGACGGGATTTACGATCAAAACGAAGACAAGCCCGTAGATCAGCGGCGCAAGGACCGAGAGGCAGCCGCGCAAAAAGTTAAGCACACCGCTGAGATTGATCCAAAGGGAAACCAGGACAGAGAGGATCAGAACGCAGACGATCACGTAGAAGGAGATCTTGCCGGCTTTGCCGGAAAAAAACTTCCTCATGGCGTTTCCTCCCTTTCCGTTTCCGGCTCGGCGGGGCCCATCGGCTTCAGCGTATCCGGATAGATCCGTTTGGCGATCAGACGTTTGTTGAGTTGGTTCTGGATGATCTCGCCGACGACGGCAAAGATCGGAGCGCCGAGGAGCATCCCCCAGACGCCGAGGATGTTGCCCATCACGGTGATGGAGATCAGGATCCAGAAGGAATTGAGCCCCATCGAGTCCCCAAGGATCTTCGGTCCGATGACGTTGCCGTCAAGCTGCTGGATCAGAAGACCGAGAACGGCGAAAAGAACGGCCTTGCCGGGCGAGGGGATGATCAGGATGAAGGCGCCGAAAACGATCCCGATCAAGGGACCGAAATAAGGGATCATATTGGTGATCCCCATCACGAGAGCGATCAGAGGATAATAAGGGATCCGGAAGATCGCAAAAACGATAAAGGAAAGGATACCGATGATGAGAGAGTCGAGGAGTTTCCCCGTGATAAATCCGCCGAAATACTTGTCCGTCAGTCTGGCGACCCCGTAAACCCCGTTGAAAACCTTGCCGCCGAGCAAAAGGGAAAGCGTGCGATTGAGCGCCTCGGCGATCCGGCGGCGGAAAACGACGAAAAGAAACGAAAGCGCGACGGCAAGGGCGGCGCGGAAAACGGCGACCGCGATCTTGCTGGCGTACTCGACCGCCAGATTGCCGACCTTATCGAGAAAAGCAAAGGAGTCGCCGATAACGCCGGAGACGAGATCGGAGAGACTCGCCTTGTCAAAAAAAGCGGCGATCTGATCAAACCCGGAGGGGAGGCGGCCGGCCGCCTCAAGCTCCCTCAGCTTGGTCTGGACGGCGGCGAGATACTCGTCTCCCTTGCCGACGAGATCCTCGTAGCTCGAGCGGATCTGCGGAACGAGAAGGACGATAAAGAGAACGACGAACGCGAGAAGAACGAGATAGGCGAAAACGGCTCCGAGCCAGACGGAGGGAGCGGGGCCGCGGCGCCTCTCGGACGTTTTCCGGTCCGCAAAAGCAAACAAACGTTCGCCGATCCGGCAGACGGGGGTGAGCACGTATGCGAGCGCAAAACCCGTGAGGATCGGGGAGATCCCGCGGAGAAAGGCACCGACCGTTCCGAGAATATCGGAAAGATTAAACACGGCCAAGACTAAAACAATAGAAAGAAACACCGTAACGCAGACGCGGACGGCGATCTTGTTGTATTCCGGATCTTTCAAAATCTTACCCATATTCTCACCTGCCTACATTATATCTGACCCGCGGCCGAAAATCAAGAGAAAGACGAATGCTTTTAGGATTTTTTTCCAACTTCTTGAATTTAAGACGCGGATATGGTAGAATAAACACAATCTCGTTTCCCGGACGGTACGTATTCTATGGAAATGAAAATCAAAACCCCCGCCAAAGTCAATCTGTTCCTTGAGATCGGCGCGCGCCGGGAGGACGGATACCACGACCTGCGCAGCGTGATGCAGACCGTCTCTCTCTTTGATCGGCTCACCGTCCGCTGCAACAAAAGCGTGCGCACGAAGATCCTCGTCCGTTCGAACAGCTTTTTCCTCCCGACGGGAGAAAAAAATATCGCCTTCCAGGCGGCCTCGCTTTTCCATGACCGGTTCCTTTCCGGCCATTACGAGATCTCCGTCTTTCTGGAAAAACACATTCCGGTCTGCGCGGGGCTGGGCGGAGGCAGCGCAGACGCGGCGGGCGTTTTGTACGCCCTCAATCGGATGTTCCCGGGCAAGGCAAAGCAGGAGGAACTGTATCCTCTCGCGGCCGCGCTCGGCTCGGACGTTCCCTTCTGCCTGAAAAAAGGAACGGCGCTGGCTAACGGCCGCGGGGAAAAACTCTCCCCCCTTCCCCCGCTTCCCTCCTGCCGGATCGTGATCGCGATCGAAAACGAACGCGTTTCCACCGCGGCGGCTTACGCCGCGTTCGACGCGCTCCCGCACGGAGAGGAGGAAACCGCTTTGGCGGAAACGCGTTACCGGGCGCTTCTCCGGGGACTGGAAACGGGCGATCCCGCCGCCGTGGCAAAAAACCTGTATAATTCCTTTGAAGCGTCCGTCTTTCCCTCGGCTCCCCGGGCAAAGCGGATCAAAGAAGAGCTTTTGGAGGCGGGCGCCCTCGGCGCTCTCTTAAGCGGCTCCGGCGCCGCCGTGTTCGGCATCTGCTCCGCCGAAGACGCCCACCGGATCGCCGACAAGCTGAAAAAACCGGGCCGCCGCGTTTTCGTCTGCGCCCCGGAAGAGGAGATATGATATGTTTTCTTATATCAAAGGCGAACTGACAGAACTGGAGCCCTCCCGCGCGACCGTTGAGGCCTGCGGGGTCGGCTACTCTATGACGATCTCCGGCACCACTCACGCTTCTCTCGTTTCCCTGTCCGGGGAACAGGCGGGCAGCGTAAAGCTCTATACCTTCCTCGCCGTGCGGGAGGACGGCGTTGAGCTCTTCGGCTTCTATACCAAGGAAGAACTCCGCTTCTTTTCCCTTCTGACCGGCGTCTCCGGGATCGGACCGAAAGCCGCCGTCTCGATCCTCTCCTCCTTTTCGGTCTCCGATCTTATTACCGCGATCCTCTCCGACCGGCCGAAAACCATCGCGGCGGCGCCCGGGATCGGCGTGAAAACCGCTTCCCGGATCATTCTGGAGCTGAAGGACAAGCTGCAAAGCGTTCCTCTCCCGCAAAGCGGCGAACCCTCCGCAGAGATCGCTCACGCCTCTCCCGGCCCGGCGCTCGCCGACGCGGAGAGCGCTCTCGCCATTCTCGGTTATAAGGAAACCGAGATCCGGGACGCGCTGCGCGACGTGAACACCGCCGGTTTGTCCACGGAGGAGATCATCCGGATCTGCCTCTCTAAATTCGTTAAATAAGGAGCGTCTGATATGGCAATCGAAGGCGAGTTCGATCTCGAAAACCGGCTGGTCGCCCAAAACGAGATCCCGGAAGACCGGGACAGCGACAACAAACTGCGCCCGAAGACCCTCTCGGACTATATCGGGCAGGAAAAAGCCAAGGATAATCTCTCGGTCTTTATCGACGCGGCCAAACTGCGCGGAGAGAGCCTTGACCACGTTCTCCTCTACGGGCCGCCCGGTCTGGGGAAAACGACCCTCTCGTATATCATCGCGTCCGAGCTCGGCGTCAACATCCGCGCCACCTCCGGTCCCGCGATCGAAAAACCGCGCGACCTTGTCGCGCTTCTGACTAATCTCGGCGAGGGCGACGTTCTCTTTATCGACGAGATCCACCGCCTCTCCCGTCAGGTCGAGGAGATCCTTTACCCCGCCATGGAAGACTTTGTGATCGATATCATCATCGGGCAGGGTCCCTCCGCCCGCAGCATCCGTCTCCCCCTGAAGCACTTTACCCTGATCGGGGCGACGACCCGGGCGGGACAGCTCACGACCCCGCTGCGCGACCGGTTCGGGGTTTTGCTCAAGCTGGAGCTTTACACCCCGCGCGAGCTGACCGCCATCGTCAAGCGATCCGCCGAGATCCTCGGCGTTTCCGTAACGGAAGACGCGGCGCTCGAGATCGCCTCGCGCTCCCGCGGCACGCCCCGGGTGGCGAACAGGATCCTCCGGCGCGTCAGCGATTTCGCCCTTGTCCTCGCGGACGGGGAGATCACGCTCGACGTTGCCAGGACCGCCCTCGCGAAGCTGGAGATCGACGGGCTCGGTCTTGACAATACCGACCGGAGAATGCTGCGCGCGATCATCGAGTATTACGGCGGCGGCCCCGTCGGTCTGGAAACGCTCGCCGCGACCGTCGGCGAGGAGGCGATCACGATCGAGGACGTCTACGAGCCGTATCTCATGCAGATCGGCTTTCTCTCCCGCACGCCGCGCGGCCGCGTTGCGACTAAGATGGCCTACGACCACCTCGGACTTCCCTACCGCCCGGCGAAAACCCAGAGCAGCGTGTTTGACAGCGACACGGAATAAAAAGAAAAGGCGGATTCTCTCCGCCTTTTTTTATGCTTGTTTCGCCCTGAGAAAACGGTCCGCGCTTTTCAGCACGCGGCGGGTATTGTGGAAGGTGAGCTTCCGGCACGCCTCCGCATACGGAAGAAGGAGGTAGTTGAGCGTTTCAAAGCCTTCGTTGTGCCGCGGCTTCTGATCCGAGAAGGTGCCGAGAAAAAAGACCACCGTTTTGGAATTGCCGTTTTTGAGGCGGTACGCGATCTCTTTGCGGAAGTCTCCGATAAGCTCCGCTTTTACGGAGGTTTCCTCCCAGGTTTCACGGAGAGCGGTCTCTTCCTCCGTCTCCCCCTGTTCCATGTGGCCTTTCGGGAATCCGCAGACTCCGCCGTCGGCGCTTTGAATCAAAAGATACAGAACGACGCCGTCTTTTACCGTATAGAGCACCGTCCCGCAGGATTTTTCCGTCATAAAAACACTTCCTTGATTTCTGAAAGCAGAATGTCAAAGTTATTCTATCACATCCGATCCCCGTTTTCAACCGCTTTCCGAAAAAGTTAAGAAAAAAAGAACGGCAGCTGCCGTTCTTTTTTCGCTCTGAGACTTTGGGAGAATCGTTTCTTTTGATACAAAAATGCAAAATAACGAGTTTTTGTATCATTAAAGGAGAATGCAGATGAGGCCGCCGCTTCCCTCGTTGAGGATCCGTTCCAGTGTTTCCGAGAGTTTGCCCCGGCTGTCCTCCGGCATATTCCGGAGTTTCGCGCGCATCCCGTCGCTGACAAGCTCGTAGAGACTTTTGCCTAAGAGATCGGTCTCCCAGATCCGCGCGGGATCCTCCTCAAAGCCTTTCATCAGGCTTGAGAGGAGCTGCTCCGACTGCTCCTCGGTGCCGACGATCGGATTGATCTCCGTTTCGATATTCGCTTTGATCATGTGGATCGACTTGGCGGAAGCGCGCAGCTTGACCCCGTATCCGCCCGACTGGCGCACGATCTCCGGCTCCTCAAGCTGGAGCTCCGAGAGCTCCGGCATCACGATCCCGTAGCCCTTTTCGGCGACCTCGTCCAGCGCCGTTTTTACCTTGTCGTATTTCTTTTTCGTTTCCGCAAGCTCACAGACGGTGCAAAACAGGTCCTCTTCCCCGCCGAGCGCGAGACCAGAGAGCTCGGCGAGCGTTTGATAATAGCTGCTCTCCTCCGGGAAAAGCGCGACCGTCGCGCGGCCGGTGGAGAGGTCCAGTTCCTTTACCGTCGCTTCCGCGATATCGGGATTGACCGGCGCGTTGGCAAAAACGCGCTTCACATCCCCCATCTGCGTGATATCGGACGCGCAGGTGCGGACGGTCTCCAAAAAGGACGCCATCAGCGGATGGCCCTCCGGCAAAGCGTTCATCCATTCGGGCAGTTCCACCCGGATCTCGGTAACGGGAAACTGCTCGAGGATCATCCCGAAGATCTCTTTGATATCCTCGCCGTCGAGATCAAAGCAGTTTACAAGCGCCACGGGAGCGCCGTAGCGCTTTTCCAGCTCGAGCGCGAGCGTTTCCGACTCCTCGCGCTCGGGATCGGCGCTGTTGAGAATGATGCAGAAGGGCTTGCCGATGCGTTTCAGCTCCTCCGCCGCGCGCTGCTCGGCCTCCTCGTAGTTTTCGCGCGGGAGATCGCCGACCGTCCCGTCCGTCGTTACCAGGATCCCAACGGTGGAATGATCGCGGATGACCTTGACCGTCCCGAGTTCCGCCGCTTCTTCAAACGGGATCGCCTCCTCCGACCATGGCGTATGCACCATACGCGGCTCGCCGTTTTCCGTCGTTCCCTCCGCGCCCGGCACCATAAAACCGACGCAGTCGATCATCCGCATCTTCATCCGGGCGTTTTCTCCGACCGAAACGGCGACCGCCTCGTCCGGGATGAACTTTGGCTCCGCCGTCATCACCGTCCGGCCGCCCGCCGACTGCGGCATCGCGTCCTGCGCCTTCTGCCGTTCGTACTCCTCTTCCATATTCGGGAGAACGAGTATCTCCATCATCCGTTTGACAAAGGTGGATTTCCCCGTTCTGACCGGTCCCACCACACCGACGAACACCTCGCCGCCCGTCCGCTCGGAAAGCTCCCGATATATATCTCTGTCTACCATTCGCGATCCCCTTTTTCTCATTTTTCAGTCTATCCTATGTAAGAGAAAAAAGGGATATGACAAAAGCAGACCGGATTTTCCGATCTGCTTTTCGGATCACTTAAAGTCCGCGGATAAACGTTCCCATCCGCGCGATCCCCTCTTTGATATGATCGACGGAATACGCGTAGGAGATGCGGACGTACCCTTCCCCGCTCTCGCCGAAGGCGTCTCCCGGCACAACGGCGGCGCGGGCCTCGGTGATCAGCCGGGAGGCAAACTCCTGACTTGTCAGCCCGAAGCGGGAAATATCGGGGAACACGTAAAAGGCGCCCTTCGGCTCATAGCACCGGAGCCCGATCTTCGCGAGCTCGCTCAAAGCAAGCCGGCGGCGGCGGTCGTATTCGGCGATCATCTCACGCATCGCCTCACGGCCCTCCCGCATAGCGGCAAGACCGGCAAACTGAGACGCCGTCGGCGCGCACATGATCGCGTACTGATGGATCTTGCGGATCGCGGAAAGGATCGGCGCCGGCGCCGCCACGTAGCCGAGGCGCCACCCCGTCATCGCAAAGGCCTTTGAAAAACCGCTGCACACGACGGTGCGTTCCTTCATCCCCGGCAGCGAGCCGAAGGAAACGTGGCGCGAGCCGTAGGTCAGCTCCGCGTAGATCTCGTCGGAGAGCACGACGATCCGGGTATCGCGGATCACGTCGGCGATCGCCTCGAGATCCGCCCGCTCCATGATCCCGCCCGTCGGATTGTTCGGGTAGGAAAGGATCAGGAGCTTGGTTTTCGGCGTGATGACCGCCCGGAGCGCCTCCGGCGTTACCTTGAAGTTCTCGCGCTCGGTGGTCACGATCGGCACGACCTTCGCGCCGCACATCCGGCAGAGCGGCTCGTAGCAAACGTAGTTCGGATAGTGGAGTACGACCTCGTCGCCGGGATCGAGGAGCGCGCGGAGGGCCATATCGACCGCTTCGCTCCCGCCGATCGTTACGAGCAGCTCGTGCTCGGCGTCGTAGGAAAGAGAAAAGGATTCTTTGAGATAGGCGGAGATCTCCTCGCGGAGCGCGGGCAGACCGGAATTGGAGGTGTAGTAGGTCTTCCCCTGCTCGATGCTCTCGATCCCCGCTTCCCGGATCTTCCACGGGGTCACAAAGTCCGGCTGACCGACGGTCAGGGAGATCACGTCCTTCATCCCGTCCAGCATATCGAAAAACTTGCGGATCCCGGACGGCTTGATCTCAGCGCATTGCTTGGCAATGACTCGGGAAGGATCAAACGTCATCATTACAGGCAGTTGCTCCTCTCGTCCACGCGCGGTTTTTCGTAGACCACGCCCTTGTCCTTATATTTTTTCAGAACGAAGTGAGTCGCCGTGGAGATCACGGAATCCAGCGGCGCGAGCTTCTGCACGACGAAAAGCGCGACCTCCTTCATCGTTTTCCCTTCCAGCATCACGGCAAAATCGAATCCGCCGGACATCAGATACAGAGAGTCCACCTCGGGATAACGGCAGATCTTTTCGGCGATCTGATCAAAGCCGCGGTCCGGCTGCGGGGAAACGTGCAGCTCGATCAGGGCGTTGACGTGCTCGGTCGAGGTTTTGTCCCAGTCGATGATCGCCTTGTAGCCGAGGATCACGCCCTCGTTTTCATAATCGCCGATCATCTTTTTGATATCGCCGGTCTCTTTGGCAAGCATAACGGCGATCTCCTCCGGCGTCAGGCGGGCGTCGTTTTCCAAGAGCTTGAGCAGTTCGTTTTTCATTCTTCGGATCCTCCTTCGCGCGCTTCGATGCGCTGCATGATTTTTTCATAGGAAAGGCCGTACTTGGCGGCAATGTCGCCCGCGTAGCTCTTTCCGTCCGGCTTGATCCGTTCGATGCGGAAGGAGCGGCGGCCGTTTTCGATCCGGGCGACGAGGGAATCGACCGGATACCCTCCGATCACGGCTGCGCGGTCGTTTATCTCGTCGATCCGGGCGGCAAGCTCGTGCAGATGGGTGGAAAAGATCACCCGCGCGCCGATCTTGGAGAGGCCGAGGATCACCTCCTCCGCGATATAGGACGCCTCGTAGGCGCCTGTGGAGGAGAAAGATTCGTCAAGGAGAACGAGGCTCCGGCGGGTCAGGCGGTCAAAGATCCCCGCCAGCCGGACGCACTCTTCGCCGAGGCGTCCGCGGTCGATCGTATCCTCCGCCCCGGTCGGGAAATGGATAAAGATCCCGTCGGCGGGAGAGGCGGTCATACGCTCCGCGGGAACGTACATCCCGAGCTGCATCATCGCCTGGGAGATGCCGACGGCGCAGGTGATGACCGACTTGCCGCCGCGGTTTGGTCCCGTCAGAACGAAGATACGGGCGCTCTCGTCAAAAAGAACGTCGTTTTGCACGATGCGCTCCGTGATCTGTTCGGCAACGCTGGGATTGTAAAGCCCGTACGCCCGGTAGACCGGCTCTTCGGAGACGACGATCTCCGGGGCGGTGAGGGGGAATCCTTTTTCGCGGATGAGGCGGAGCATCTCGCTGCCTTTGACCATGAACTCCATCTCCGGCATGATCCGGATGAGGAAGTCGGTGTTGTCGAGGACGTAACTGCGGACGATGAGCTTCCAGCTCTTGACCGAACTTTTGAACACCTCGTTGATCGCGGAATTGAAAGCGTAGGAGAGGGCGGTCTTCGTGTTTTCCGACTGCCCCTTGCCGAACGGAACGAGCGCCGCGATACAGGTGTATTCGTCGCTTTTGAAGTTCATGCGCAGGATCTTTTCGATCAGTTCGCCGGACTTGAAGGGCTGCGCGTTGATCGAAAGGACGCCCGCGCTCGACGGACGGAGCTGCGCGTCCAGATTGACCCCGACCGTGATGCTTTTGATCTCGCGGACGCGATCCGTCAGCTCGGAGAGCTTGCGGTTGAGTTCTTTGTAATACTCACTTTCGCAAAGCGTGGTGATCCTCTCCGCCATCGCGGAGAACGCACGGCTTTTCAGCTTTGCCTTGAGCGGAGCCAGCCCTGCGTTGAGTTTTTCCACGCAGTTGACGTAAAGCTCGATCTCCGTGATCCCGTAAAGATAGGATTCTGTCGTGTCCGCGGCGCCGGAATCCAGCTGGCGCAGCTCCACGATATCGCTCAGGATCGGGAAAACGGCGAGGAGCGCATCCTTCAGATCGGGATTTTCCAGAAGATCGGAAAAAGCCTCCAGCCGGTATTTCATCACCTCGGGATCGGTCGTGAAATACGCGGAAAGAGAACTGTTTTTCAAATCGAGCAGATAGGAAAGCCCCAATTCCTCACACGTCTCGTCGGTGATGGAGGGGCGGTTCTTCCCTTCCTCCGCAAGGCGGGCGGACCTCTGATCGGGGTAGATCAAGCTGAACTCCTGATTCATACGGCACTTCCTTCGTTTATTTCTTTTATTATAGTACATCCCCTCGCGTTTGACAATACCTTTCGCAAAAAACGCGCGCACAAAAGCCGCGGCGGAGCAAATCTGCTCCGCCGCGGCTTGCGTTACGGATCGTTTATCTTATCTGTTGCCGATTCTTTTCTTCTTGCCGGCGACCAGGGTCGAGAGAAGACCGTACAGGGAAAGCGCCATCAGCGCGATCCACGGTCCGACGCGGGTGCTGTCGCCGGTCTGCGGCACGGCGTTTGCCGCAAGCACGGTGAGCGCCGTGCCTACCTCGCCGTTATCAAAGAGAACGGTCACGGTGTGCTCACCAACAGCGAGTTTTTCCAGCGTTGCGGGCAGGAGCGTTACGATCGTGCTGCCCTTCTTGACGGTATAATCAACATCTTTTGTAAGAAGCT
>JAFSSQ010000080.1 GCA_017450965.1 Clostridia bacterium | reverse complement strand
TTGCTGCCCAGCAGTACTCATGCCCTGGCAAGGAGGAGTAGCCATAATAACATTGACATTTGCAGCAATCGACTCGGCAACAATTTTCTCAAAAAGAGTACTATCCGTAATGTCTCCGCAAATCATTTTTGTCTGCGGATAAATCTTTGAGTATAAAACTGCACGCCGCTCGATAAGTTCGTTCGCAACGGCCACATTAATTCCGATAGACTCAAGATAAGCCTCTGCAACACCGATGTTGGCAAACAAAGAAAGAACCTTTAATTTGCATTCCGCATCATTGCACTTATCCTGAGAAAGAGAATATACATATTCAAAATATAGTTTGACAGCTTTTTTGATTTGCGATTTGACATTTGTTGTCAATGCTTGATACTCCTCAAGCTGTTCCAAACGAAACTGATATACAGGATCGTTAAACCACGGCAAAAAACCATCCGCTCTTTTCAGCCTCGATACAGTGTTGCTTATCGTTCTATCCGAATAGGCTTTGGTATCAGTAAGCCAAAGTCTAAAATTGCTCAAATCGACCATACCGATTATCCTCCCGGGTAAATATCTGGCAGCAAGCCACGATATCATTATAGCACATCCCGTTTACGGCGTCAAGTATTTGACGCCAAATCACATGTAAAATGTTTGTGAACCACTATAATATCGATTGCGTCTACTATCTAACCTGTAGCCTCGCCAAGCAAATATCTAACCTGTAGCCTCGCACTTCGGCTGTTTCGATGCATAGGTTAGATGTTATAAAAGGTTGAAAGGGATTCCGGGCCGCCGCCGGCTTTTGGGGGCAAACCTCGGAATCCCTTTATTCTGCACACTTTCAGCCCTTTTCAGCGCCAGTTCTTGTCATCAATACTACTGTCTCCACATGCCCCGTCCGCGGAAATAAATCATAAGGATACACCCGGTCGAACGTATAGCCGCGATCCCAAAAGAGTCTTGCGTCCCTGGCGAAGGTGGCGGGGTTGCAGGAGATATAGAGGATCTTTTGAGGGGCAAGGGTATCGGTCAGATATTCGATCAGGCGCCGGGAGCAGCCTTTGCGCGGCGGGTCGAGGATCACGGCGTCCGGACGGACGGAAAGCGTTTCCGTGAGGATCCCGGCGTCCCCGCAACAGAAGGCGGCGTTTGCCACGCCGTTTGCGGCGGCGTTTTCCGCGGCGCAGGAGACGGCGCTTTCGACGATCTCCACGCCGACGAGACGGGCAAAATCCCCCTTCATCGAAAGACCGATGCTCCCGATCCCGCAGTAGAGATCGCAGAGCGTTTCCTTCCCCGTCAGGGCGAGCAAATCCCTGCCCTTTCGGTAAAGGCGTTCCGCCATCGGGCGGTTGATCTGGTAAAAGGAGAGGGGCGAGATCTTCAGCCGGTTGCCGCAGAGGACGTCCTCAAGATAGCCGGGGCCGGAAAGAAGGACGGTCTTTTCCCCAAGGACGGTGCTGTCCTCCCCGTCGTTTACATTGTAAAAGGAGGTTACGATCTGAGAAAAGCGGTCGGTGAGAAAGGCGGTCAGTTTTTTTGCCGTTTCCACCCCCGCAGAGCGGGTCACGGTAACAAGCGAGAGCCCCGAGGCGGCGGCGCGGAGATAGAGACAGCGGATCGGAAAGGGCGCAGCGCCCGGCGAGAGACGGTCCGCGAGAAACGCGGCGGCCGCGGCGGCGATCTCCGAAAAGAGCGGCGGATGGAGGAGACACCCGGCCGAGGGGACGATGCGGTGGGTCTTCGGCGCAAAAAAGCCGGAGAGGACGCGCCCGTCCGGGGAAAGGCCGAACTGGATCATCGCCTTGTTGCGGTAGCCCTCGGTCCTGCCGTCAGAGACGACTTCTTCCACTAAAACGCCGGAGAGCCCCTCGTGCCGGAGCGCGCTTTTGACCGTTTTGCGCTTCAGCTCGCGCTCGTGTTCGTAGGAAACGGCGGCGTAGGCGCAGCCGCCGCAGGAGGCGGAAACGGGGCAGGCGGGCGGCACGCGGTCGGGCGAGGGGGAGAGGATCTCCTCCGCGCGGCCGACGGCGTAGGTGCGATTATCCTTGATGATCCGGACCCGCGCGGTATCCCCGTCGCAGGCGCCGGAGACAAAAACGGTCTTGCCGCCGCAAAAACCGACGCCGTAGCCGAGGTTGTTGAGTTCTTCGATCTTCAGTTCGATCACGTCATTTTTTTTCATAGCCCTATTCTATCATCTTTTTTTGCCGATTTCAACGGTTTTTCCCAACAGAAATCTTGACAAAGCAAATTTCTTATGATAAAATAGTCAACCGATACAGGTAAATATTTTCATGCCTGTCTCCTTGCCGCCCCGCGAGGGGCGGTCATAAGACCGTAAGGAGGTGTAAATTATGGTTAACAACTACGAGGTCCTGTTCATCGTCAATCCTACCCTGGCGGAAGACGAGATCAAGGCGACCGTGGAGAAGTTCCTCGGACTGATCCGCGAGAACGGCGAGATCCAGGAAGTCAACGAGTGGGGCAAGCGCAGACTTGCGTACCCGATCGACGACATTCCGGAAGGCTATTACGTTCTCGTGTATTTTGCCGCCGACGCCGCTTTCCCCGCCGAGCTTGATCGCCGTTTCAACATTGACGACGCGATCTTCCGCGGTATGACGATCCGCCGTGAATCTGCCAAGATTCCGGACGTTGTCGCCGCTCCGGAAGAGGAGAAGACCGAGGAAGCAGAGGCCCCTGCCGCCGAAGCGCCCGCCGCTGAGCCCGCGCCCGCAGAGGAAGCCGCTCCCGCTGCTGAAGAAAAAGCGGAATAAGATCCGCAAAGGAGGTTAAAAATGGCCAGTCTGAACAAAGTTGTTTTGATCGGTAATCTGACCGCTGACCCCGAACTGAAAACCACCCAGACCGGAATCAGTGTGACCACCTTCACCATCGCCGTGCAGCGCCGCTACTCTTCCGCCCAGACGGAAGGTCAGCCGACCGCCGACTTCATCAGCATCGTGGCGTGGCGCAAGAGCGCCGAGTTTGTCTGCAAGTATTTCACCAAAGGCAAACCGATCCTCGTGTGCGGCTCGATCCAGACGAGAAACTGGACCGACCAGAACGGGAACAAGCGCTACGTAACCGAGATCGTTGCCGACGAAGTCGGATTTGTGGAAAGCAAAAACCAGGGCGACAGCGCCGCTCAGGCGCCCGCCCACGGCTCTTCTCTCGGGACGCCCAGCTTTGACAACACCGGCGCCTCCAAGTTCGAGGAGGTTACCGACGAGGACAATCTGCCGTTTTGACTAACGGCGCGCGGGATCGCGCGGAACGCCCCGCGCAAATTGATTTTTCCGCAGAATAGGAGTTTATTATGGACAGAAACGAACGGCCGGAAGGTCAGCGTCAGTTCCGCCAGAACCACAGAAGAAAAAAAGTCTGCCAGTTCTGCCAGGATAAGATCGAGCATATCGATTACAAGGACACGGGCCGCCTCCGCAAGCTCACCACCGAGCGCGGGAAGATCCTTCCCCGCCGGATCTCCGGGACCTGCGCCAAGCACCAGAGACAGCTTGCGATCGCGATCAAGAGAGCGAGATACATGGCTCTCCTTCCCTATATCAACGACTGATAAAAAAAGAGACGCTGCGGCGTCTCTTTTTTTATTCTTTTTCCAGTCTGGCGCGGTAGTCGGCAAAAAACGGGATCTTTTCCTCCGGGACGGCGATCTCCTTTCCGTTCAGATCCTCAAGCGGCTCCGGCATTTCACAAAAGCGCAGATAGTAGGAACAAAGCGCCTGAGAGCGGTACCCGAGCTTGCGGTCCTCCCGCGTTTCGCCGTATTTCCCGTCGCCGAGGAGCGGATGCCCCGCGTGCGCAAACTGCGCCCGGATCTGATGCGTGCGCCCGGTGTAAAGCTCCGCTTCCACAAGGGAAAACCGTTTGCCCGCCGCAAGGACCCGGTAGTCGGTACGCGCCTCTTTGGCGTTTTTCGGCGGGTTTTCGTCAAAGACCGCGACGGTCTTCGTTTTTTCGTTTTTGAGAAGATAATTCCGGTAGGAGCCGGACGCCGGAGCGGGGACGCCGTGGACGACGCAGAGATATTTTTTGGTGATCCGGCGCTCGCGGATCGCCTCGTCGAGCGCGCGCAGCGCCGCTGCGTTCTTCGCGGCGAGGACGAGACCGCAGGTGTTGCGGTCGATGCGGTTGGCAAGCGCCGGCGCAAAGGACCTCTCCTCTTCCGGACGGTACTGCCCTTTCCGGTAAAGGTACCCCGTTACAAGCGAGATCAGCGTGACGCCTTCCGGCTTTTCCCCGTTTCCCTCGTGGACAAGCATCCCTTCCGGCTTGAAGAGAACGAGGATGTTTTCGTCCTCATAGAGCACGTCCGGGTCGCTTTGCGGAAAGACGGGCGACGTTTTGGCGTTCTGTTCGGTAAAGCGGGGCGGAGCGAATACCAGCACCGTATCCCCTTCCGCGAGGATCGCGGAGGGCTCGGTCCGTTTGCGATTGAGCTTGATCTTTTTTTGCCGGATCAGGCGGTAGATCATCGGCAAAGGCATTCCGGACAACGCCTTGGCGAGAAACTTGTCAAGGCGTTGTCCGGAATCGTTTTTTCGGATCGGGAGCTCCAGCATTACTTCGTGACGAAGATACTGTAGCCGGCGTCGCCGAGGCCCGGCACGATGTAGGCGTGCTCGTTGAGGCGTTCGTCAAGCGCGGCGATATAAATATCCACGTCGGGATGTTCCTTCCTCACGCGTTCCACGCCCTCCGGCGCGCCGACCAGGTTCAGCATCCGGATGTGGCGGCAGCCGCGCTCCTTGAGCATGGCGATCGCGTCGCAGGCGGAGCCGCCGGTGGCGAGCATCGGGTCGCAGACGATCACGATGCGGTCGTCGATATCGCTCGGAAGTTTGCAGTAATACGGAACGGGCTGATGGGAATCGGGGTCGCGGTAGAGGCCGATATGTCCCACCTTGGCGACCGGGATCAGGGTAAGAAGTCCGTCCACCATGCCGAGTCCGGCGCGGAGGATCGGGATGATCGCAAGCTTTTTCCCGGAGATACGTTTCGCGTTCATCTCGGCGATCGGCGTTTCGATGACCATGTCCTCGAGGGGGAGATCGCGGGTGAGCTCATACCCCATCAGAAGCGTGATCTCGCTGAGGAGAGCGCGGAAATCCTTGGAGCCGGTGTGTTTGTTGCGCATGATCGAGAGTTTGTGCTGGATCAGAGGGTGATCGATGATATGTACGTTGCCCATAAAATACATCCTTCCTTTTGCATTGACATTATTATACACTTCCGGCGGTCGGAAAACAAGTAAAATCGAAAAAAATATTTACAGGAAAGAAAAAAGATGATACAATGCAGAAAACGGAGGAAGGTATGACAAAACAGGATTTTACCGTCGGAGTAAAAACGCTCGGCTGCAAGGTGAGCCAATACGAAAGCGGCGCGATCGCACAAGAACTGCGAAAGCGCGGTTTTTCCGTCAAGGAAGATCTCGCCGGCTGCCGGCTTGCGATCATCAATACCTGCACCGTCACGGCGGAAGCGGACCGCAAATGTATGCAGGCCGTCCGCCGCGCCGCCCGGGAGGGAGCCGCCGTGATCGTAACGGGGTGTCTCTCCCAGCTTTCGCCGGAGAAGATCCGGGCGATCCCCGGCGTTGTGTACGTTTGCGGAAGCGCGGGGAAAATGTCCTGCGTCGACGCGGCGGAGGCCGTTTTCCGGGGAGAGGTCCCTTCCCTTCCCCTCCTTTCGCCGGATCGGTACGAGCCGATGACGATCCGCTCGTTTTCCCGCACGCGCGCCTATATCAAGATCGAAGACGGATGCGATTCCCGTTGTTCCTACTGCGTTATCCCGCAGGCGCGGGGACCTGTCCGCTCCCGCCCGGCAAAAGACGTTCTTGACGAGGTTTCCCGCATCGCCGCGGGCGGCTGCCGGGAGATCGTCCTGACCGGGATCGAGGTCGACGCCTGGGGGCGGGACTTCGGGCGCCGTCTGATCGATCTTCTCGAGGAGATCGACCGACTGGACGGCGACTTCCGGATCCGCATGGGGTCGCTGGATCCCTCCGTTCTGACAGCCGATTTTGTCTCCCGGCTCGCCCGTCTGAAGAAGATCGCGCCGCATTTTCATCTTTCCGTCCAAAGCGGCTCCTCTTCCGTTCTCAACCGGATGAAGCGCAAATACAACGCGGAAATGGCGCTCCGTGGGATCGCGCTGCTCCGCAAGGCGATCCCCGGCGTGCGGTTTACCGCTGATCTGATCATCGGCTTCCCCGGGGAAAGCGAAGAAGAATTTGCCGAAACCTGCCGCTTTGTCGAAGACGTCGGGTTCCTTTTCCTCCATATTTTTCCCTATTCTCCCCGCCCCGGAACGCCGGCCGCCGGTTATCCGGACCAGATCCCGCAGGAAGAAAAGCGCCGCCGCGCCGCGCGGCTGGCCGCCGTACGGGACGAGGTGCGACTGCGGCAGCTCGAGGAGATCTCCGCGGAGAAGCCGGTATGCTCCGTCCTGATCGAACAGAAAAAAGGCGGGCTCTGGCTCGGGCACAGCGCGGAATTTGCGGAATTTGCCGTAAAAGCCGACTCCCTTACGCGCGGCAGCGAGGTCCCGATCCGCATCTGCGGGATCGAAAACGGGGTGTTATCCGGCGTCCCGGCGGAAGAATAAAGGAAAAATGAAGTTTTTTTCGGTTTTCTCTTGCATTTTTTGAAAGGCTGTGTTATACTCTAAAGCGTTGTTTCACAGCATTGCAGACTTGGCCGCAGAAAGCGGCGGGGGAGGTGTCGAACATGGCAAAATGTTGTATTTGCGAAAAAGGCGTTACCTTCGGTCACAACGTTTCTCACTCCAACAGAAAAACCAACAGACCGTGGAAGCCTAACGTCAGAACGATCAAGGTCGTTGTCAACGGCGAGCACAAGACCGTGAACATCTGTTCCCGTTGTCTCCGCTCGGTTCGTTCCGGAAGATTAACTCTTTCCTGACCGTGCGTTCAGTAAGCGCGGAGCGTATGCTCCGCGCTTCTTTCATCTATTCCTGTTTTTCCGAGAAAAGCTCCTCGTCCCAGCCCGCCCGGACGGCAACGAACAGAACGGGCGAGGCGATCATCCCCCAGACCCCGAACAGCCGGTAACCCGCGTAAAGGCAGATCAGCGTGATAAGAGGCGGGATCCCGAGCTTTTCTCCGAGCAGTTTCGGCTCCAGTACCTCATGCAAAACGGTCGTCAGCGCAAAGAGAACGAGCAGTCCGAACCCTTTTCCCGCGTTTCCCGTCAGCAAAAGGACGATCCCCCACGGGACAAGGACAGTCCCCGTACCGATCACGGGCAAGAGATCGAGCAACGCGATCGCCGCGGCAAAGAGCATCGCGTACTCCTGCGAAAGCAGCAGAAAGCCGATAAACAAACAGGAAAAGACGATCAAAAACAGCGTGCCGTACGCTTTTGCGCAGGCCTGCAGACTGTGCGAAAACTTCCGGTAGAGGGAAAAAACGCGATTGCTTTTCCCTTTTCCGATCAGATCTTTCACCGCTTCCCGCGTTTTCTTTTTCCCGAGGGTAAAGTAAAAAACAGAGAGAAAAGTCACAAAGAAAAAGAGGATCATCTCCGGCAGAGCGGAAAGAAGAAAGCCGAGTACCGTGCGGGCAAAATCCGCGATCCCGGACATTCCTTCCCCGATCAGCTGATCGAGCATTCCCTCCGCGGAGATCCCCAGTTTCGCAAAAACCGGTCCCAGCGCGCTTTGCACCTGTCCGTAGAGCCCCGCCAGCGCCTCTTCATCCGAGAGCACGCTGCCGAGAAAGCCGACCGCCTCTTCCAAGAGCCGTTTGGCGCTGTAACAGACCGCGGCAAAGAGGGCGAGCGTGAGCGTAACCGATAAAAGAAACGAGAGATATTCTTTTTTTCTCCCTTTGCTGGCGGTCAGTTTCCCCGAAAGACCGGAAAACGCCGCCGATACCGCCGCGGCAAGCAAAAACGGGAGCAAAGCCGGCAAGGCGAAGCGCACCGAAAGATATAAGCCTCCCGCGACAGAAAACAGATAGACGGCGAAGGCAGCCTTCTCTCCGTAACGTTTTTTCTCGTATTCCATAAGACACCTCGCTTATAGAATATTCCGTTTTTCCCGAAATCATCCGCACAGCGGAAACAAATAAAAGGAGTTTTCAGTTATGGTCCGTATCACAATGGAAAACGGCGACGTCATCACCCTGGAGCTGCTCCCGCAGCACGCCCCGCAAACGGCGGAAAACTTTGAAAAGCTGGTGCAAGAAGGCTTTTACGACGGGCTCATCTTTCACCGCGTGATCTCCGGCTTTATGATCCAGGGCGGAGATCCGACCGGTACGGGATGCGGCGGCTCGCCGGAAACGATCCCCGGAGAGTTCCGTTCCAACGGCTTCCCGAACGCGCTTTCCCACAAGCGCGGCGTCGTTTCGATGGCGCGGACGAACGACCCGAACAGCGCTTCCTCCCAGTTTTTCATCATGCACCAGGACGGCACCTTTCTTGACGGGAACTACGCCGCGTTCGGCCGCGTGGTGGACGGGATGGACGCGGTCGACCGGATCGCCGCCGTCAAAACCGACGCAGCCGATCGCCCGATCGAAAGCGTTGTGATGAAAAAAGTCGAGCTGATCTGAAAAACAGAGCGTGTTTCTGCTCTTGCAAAAACACGCTCTGTTTCTTTCTGAAATCTCTTATTCGCCGTCCCGGACGATCACGGAGATCCCGTCGGGGATCACGGTGATCCCGTCGAAGTCAGGCTTTAACTCTTTTGCTTTGCACAGCGCCGCTTCGATACTCTCCGCCCAGACCATTCCCATCCCCGTCACGATCGGCTCCGATGCTTTGCAGGTCACCATGATCACCGTGGCGCGGAGCATGATGCGCGCAAGGATCTGCGCCATCCACTGATCACCGATCGTATCTTTCGCCGGGATACCGCGGATCTTTTCCATCACGTCGCGCGGGCCGTTTGATTCGGCAAACCAGCGGTAGAGCTCCTCCCCGCCGCTGCCGTCCCCGCAGCAGGAGACGCAGATCACAACGCCGCCCTCGTTGACCGAGGCCTCCGCGGCGGTCATGGATTTGATCGACTGATAGACGTTCTGATCAAGCGGATAGCCGCCGTTGGAGGTCAGGACGATATCGGAATAAACCGGCCTTACCCGGCAGACGCCGCCGACGAACGCGCAGCCCGCCTCGTGCGCGGCGAAGGGGTCGCCGGCAAAGGCCTTGACGACCTTTTTCTCGCCGTCGATGACCACGTTGACGATATAGCCGAGCCCGGCGAGCTTTGCCGCCGCCACCATATCCTCGTGCAAGGGGTTCCCCGCGAGGATCCCGGTACGGGAACGTTCATCCCCGATCAGCTTGGCGCAGTGGTTCTGCATCACGCTGGAGGCGCCGGCGATCCCGGGAAGAATACTTTTGCGCCCGCCGGAAAAACCGGCGAAGAAGTGCGGCTCGATGAAGCCTTCCGCCATCACGCCGTCCGCCCAATCGACAAGGGCGTTGACCGAAAGCTCGCAGCCGCTCGGAAGCGTGCCTTTTGCGACCGTTTCCGATTCAAACGCCTTATGCACCCGGATCATATCGCGGACCTGCGGATAAAAGGCGGCGCCGAACTTTTCCTTCAGCTCCTCTTCGGTCGTCTCGCGGTGTACGCCGGTCGCGATCAGGATCCGCACCTCCGCTTCCGGGCTGCCGCGGCGGATCCGCTCCAGCACCTGCGGCGTGATGACGCGCGACGGCACCGGGCGGGTATGATCGCTTGTGATGATGAGAATGCGGCGCTTTCCTTTTACCCAATCCTCGAGGCGCGGAGCGGCGATCGGATGATCGAGCGCTTCACGCACCGTGTCTTCTTCCCTGCCATCGGACTTCATTTGATGGAGGGAGGAAACAAGGACGCCGCGCGTCTCCCGTTCCTCCGTCACACAATCGAGAAAGGATCTGTCGTAGGGGATCTTTGTAATCATAGACACCTCCGTTTTCTTATTGACAAATCAAAATAAAGTTGTATAATATTCTTTGGAAAAACACCAAAAGGAGTATCAGTTATGAAATATTATCATCTTAAGGTCGCTGGTGTGGAACGGGACCTTCCGCTCTGCCCGCTTTCCGACTCGCTTTATATCGGCGCGTTCGTCATTTTAGGCGATCCGGAGCTTTCCCGCAGCTGCGCGAGAGCCCTGCTGGAAAAAGCGCCCGCTTACGATTACCTGATCACCGCGGAAGCAAAGGGGATCCCGCTCGGCCACGATATGGCGGAGATCCACGGAGATAAAAAATACTTTGTCGCCCGGAAGGGTATCAAGCTCTATATGACCGGCGTTTTCGAGTGTGAAGTCAAGTCTATCACCACCGAAAAACGCCAGACCCTGTATCTGGACGCCGCGGACGCCGAGCTGATGCGCGGCAAGCGGATCCTGATCGTGGACGACGTTGTTTCCACCGGCGAGAGCTGCGAGGCGCTGATCACGCTTGTTAAAAAGGCGGGCGGCGAGATCGCGGGGATCGCAACCATCCTGGCGGAAGGCGACGCGGCAAACAGAGAGGACATCGTATATCTCGAAAAACTGCCGCTCTTTGACAAGGACGGCAACCCGATCGACTGACCCCGGAAAAAGACGGACGCTGCGCCGTCTTTTTCTGTCCTGCTATCATCTTATCACGGCTTAAACAGTTTGTAAAGCGGTTTTTTCCCTGAGAAGAAGGAAAGAAAAATGAACGACCGAACCGCGAGCCCGGAGGAGGGAAAAACACCCTTTTCCCTGCCGGATTTCTGGAAAAACAATAAAGGCAAGATCATACTCCTCGTCCTGGCGGCGGCCGCGATCGCCGTCTGCCTTTTCCAATGCGCCTCAAAGCCGGAGTACGACGCCTATCTTCTTTACGCCGGGCCGCAGTATATCGACGGAGAGACCTACCGGAAGATCCTCCTCTCCGTATCCTCTCTCTGCGCCGGGAAGGCGGAAGACCCCTCCTCCTTCGCTGCGGCGTTCGACCGGATCACCTACGTCCCGCGCGGGCTTGCCGAAGCGTATCAGGAGGGCGGAACCTACTACAACGGCGCTCGCAACGCGGAGGCGGAAGAAACCTTCCGATACACGCTGGCGGCCGGGGATTACTGCATTCTCCTGCTGGATCCCGAACTGTACGGCAGCGTCGCGGAGACCGGCGTTTTCGTCGCGCTCCCCGACTCGGTGGAAGCGGACAAACGCTATGACGACTACGCGCTCCGGCTCTCCGCGCTCCCTCTCTACGGGCAGGCGGGTTTTTCCTCCCTGCCGGAGGATACCCTCCTCGTGTTGCGGGACCGGAGCTTTCTCCAGTCTTTTCTCCTGAACAAAGCCAAACGGCAGCAGATCTATGAACGGCAGGTCTCGTATTTCGATCTCCTTGCCGGGATCGAACGGCCCTGAAATCATAAAACGGGCGGCGGAGCGTTTGCTCCGCCGCTTTTCTTACTTTATGACAGCGCTTCATAGGGGGACGGCTCAAACGTTCCGGTCCCCTCCACGCCCGCCTCGGCGCAGTGTCCGTCCGCTTCAAAAAACGGATCGGACTTGATAAAACAGTCGTACCAGTCGCGCTCATACGGTTTTCCGGATCCGTCGCACCAGGTAACGTCCACGTTATAGATCCCGCTCTCGAGCTTGACCATGTTCCAGATATGCCCCTGCCCGTCCGGCAACCCGTCGCGGTAGGCGCACCACAGATCCGCCTCGCGGCAGAGGAGATAGTACGCGTAAGCGTAGCCCTCGCAGACGGCTCTGCCGCCGATCAGCGCCCCGAATGCGGAAAAGCAGTTGGCGGGACGCTTGTCGTAAGAGGTCTGTTCGCTGAGAACGGCCGCGAGATAGTAATACTTGTCATACGCCGTCAGATCTCCCGGCATAAACTTCACGACCCGCCTGACGACAGCGTCGAGCAGATCGGCTCCGTGCTTTACCTCATCCATCGTGACAGACCCGCGCGAAACGTTTGCGTTCCAATCCCGGTACGGGTCAAAATAGAGATCGAACATGGAGGTATAATAGGTGGAATAGTCCGCCAGTCCGTAGCAAGTTACGTCAAAATAGAAATAGGAGGAGATCCCCGGCTCGCAGTAGGAAAGCGGAACGGGCAGGTTGAAAAAGAGTTTCCTCAGTCCGTCCGACCCGCCGGGACATTCGGTATCGGTGATCCGGAACGGTTCCCCTTTTTTGGCGTGCTCAACGATGATCCGGTAATACTCCCGTTCCACGTCGCTTAACGCGGCGATATAGCCGCCCGCGTCTTCTTCAAACGGAAAGGAGACGGTCGAGTGCCGGCCGTCCTTCATCGTCGCAACATAGGCGACGGCTTTTGCGATCGCGGCGTCGATGATCTCAGAGGCCTCTTTTTCGATCGGGTCGGAAAACTCCTCCGGCGGAAGTTCGTATATGCCAACCTCGGGCGTGCGCGAAAACGGGATCGCGTTTTCCGGCTCTGTTGTGATCGGCGGGGGCTCCGTGCCGTCGCCGGAGACCGGAGAGAGGGTGATCTCCGGCAGTTTTTGGAGCAGATCCTCGAGAAAAGAGCAAGACGAGGCGCAGAGGAGGATCGCGCAGAGAAGGAGAAAAACAAGCGGCCGCGAGAAAACTTTTTTCATCTTCGTTTCCTCTTTTCGGATCATCCGGCGGGGGTACGCTTGGCGCGGAGAGAACGGACGAGCGCCTCGTCCCGGCGGACGACGGTAGAAAAGTTTTTGTGATAGATCACGTACCCCGGCCGGGAGCCGGAGGGCTTTTTCACCTCTCCCGCCTTCGTGTAGTCAACGGTCACGGAGGCGTCTCCCGCGGCGGAGGAACAGACCGCCGCGATCGTCGCCGCTTCGGTGTAGTCTTCGGCGGACGGCTCTTTCCCTTCCGTTACCAGCAGAACGTGGGAGCCGGGGCGGCCTTTGGCGTGGAACCAGATATCATGCTTTTCGGCGAGCTTGAAGGTGATATATTCGTTCTGGAGGTTGTTTTTCCCGCAGTAGATCTTGTACCCGCCCGTGGTGCGGTATTCGTCCGGCGCGGGTTTTTTCGGCTTTTGGAGACGTTTTTTGGCGGCGGTGCGGAGGTATCCGCCCGCCTCCAGCTCCTCCCGGATCTCTCTGATCTCGCTCTCGCCTTCCGCGCGGTCGAGAGAGTCGCGTACCCGTTCGATATACTCGCTTTCCTCGCGCGCGAGGGATAGCTGCGTTTCGGCATGCGCGAGGGCGCTTTTCTTTTTACTATACTTCCGGAAACGTGCGGCGGCGTTCTGCTGCGGGGTGAGGAGCGGATCGAGAGAGACTTCCCGCTGTGCGGGCGGCGTGACCGAATAATCGGTGAGCCGGGCGCTTTTCATGCCTTTTTTAAGGAGGTAAAGGTTGGCGGTGATCAGTTCGCCTTCCTCGCGCCAGAGGGCCGCGTCGCGGCTGTCGTCGATCTCGTTTTGGAGGAGCGCGGTCTTTTTTTCAAGGCGCTTTTGCGCGTTGGAAACCACGCGGAGAAGATCGGAGGCGCGGCGCCGGATGGAAGCGAGGCGCGTTTTTTCCTCGGAATAGCGGTCAAGCAGTTCTCCGACTGAGGAAAACGGCAAAGCGGTCCGTTCCGCGCCGTACTGCGTGATCGGCAGAAAACTGAAATCCGCCGGAGATCCGTCCGGTGCGAGAAGGAGAACGGGAGAAAAACGCTCGGTACGGATCCGGTCCGTCACGTCGGAAAAGGCGGCCCAAAGCGTTTCCGGGCCGCCCTCGCCCGCCTGCGCGGCGATCTCCCGCGCGATCAGAGGAGAGAGCCCGAAGTAGTTTGCCATCAGCAGCTTGTCCGGCGGCATATCGGGGGAATAAACGCCAAAAAACCCCTCGCGCGTTTCGGCAAGCGGATCCCGCTTTGCCTGCGCGGGCGGGTTTTCATAGGTCATGCCGATCAGAACGGGGCGTTTTGCGTTCAGAGAAAGCTCGATCAGCCGGGAGGCGGCGATCACGCGCCGCTCGGCGTTCAGAAGAATCAGGTTGCTGTATTTGCCCATCGTCTCCGCGACGAGGAAACGCTCGGTCTGATAGCCCATCTCGTCCCGGGCGGAAAAGGAAAAGGAGACCGCCCGCTCAAACCCGAGCTGCTCGATCGCGCTGAGGCGCGCTCCGAGCAGATGCTTGCGGAGCTGCAGACAAAAACCGGAGGGAACGGCGGGATTTTCCACCGTGATCCCGGTCAGATGGACGCAGGAAAGATCGGGATAGGTGGAGATCTTCAGCTTTGCGTTGACGGCCTTTCCTTCCAGCTGGTTATGAAAAGAGAGAAGGACAAGCTCCTTTTCCGGCACGCTGATCTTCTCGACCCGCCCCCCGAGCAGGATCTCCCGGCATTCGGCGAGAGAGGCCTTCAGCATCGCGGCGTCAAACGGCATCAGTTCTTCCCTTCCCGGAAGACCGCAACGTCGTAGCCTTCCTCGCAGATTTCAAATCCGCACGCGGCGGAAAGCGCGTCCGAGGCCTCGTTCTTTTTCTCGTAGCAATAGATCGCCGTGACCTTCCGCTTTTCCAGTTCGGTAAGGAGAACGCGGAGCGCGGCGAGGGCAAAATGCCGCCGGCGGTATTCCTCGCAGGTCTCCACGCCGATCTCGCAGTAGCGGTTCTCGGTCGGTTCCTCAAACGTGTACGCCGCGGAAACGATCCGCCCGTCCTGCTCGGCCGTACAGATCAAGGCGTTCGTTTTCGCCGTTTCCGCAAGGTCGGCAAGCTCTTCCGGGAAATCATCGCCGGATCCGCGGTAGATCTCCGCGGGCGGGAGCATTCCGACCGCCTTTCCCTGAAACGAAGCGGCGGTCTTCGTCACGATCACGTCAAAGGAGGAGGGATCGACGGAGAAACGGCCGTATTTGCTCATCGCTTTTTTGACGGTTTCCGCGAGGTCGGCGATCGCCTCGGCGGAAAAAAGCGCGTCGTCGCGGTATTTGTCCGTAAACGGACGAACGAGATGCCGCAGACGCTTGTCCGCCTCCACCGTGATCTTTTCCCCGCTTCTTGTCACGGAAAAGACAATGACGGGAAGGTGGGGGTTGCTTTTCAGATTGGCTTCAAAAAACGAAGTTTCCATTGTTCCGTTCTCCTAACACAAGCTCCGCCGCCTGGATCGCGCGATCCACGACGGGGGCGTCTGTTTTCATCAGTTTTTCCTTTGATTGATGGCCGGCCGCGATCAGGATGACCTCGGCTCCGTTCCGGCGAGCGCAGAAACAGTCGTGCTCGGTATCCCCGAAGCAGACGGTCCTTCCCTCCCGACCGGCGAGAAACGCGCCAAAGAGCGCCTCCTTGCTGTTTGCGTGGATGTTGTCAAGGCCGTGTATCTCTTCAAAATACTTTGTGAGACCCCGGCGGGCAAGCTGGTCGAGAAGCATATTCTGTTCGGTCGCCGAAATCAGATACTGCGGGATCCCGGCGGAGCGAATAAGGTCGAGCGCGTCGTAAACGGTGGGACAGAGCGGCGCGTCCCGCTCGAGGCGCAGATACTCGCGCACCCATTCCGGCGCCACGTCGTCAAAGGATTCCCGCTCGAAATCAAATCCCACGCGCGCGTAATAATCCCGGATCGGAAAGCCGAACACTTCCTTATAATACGCAAGATCGGTGATCGGGGGCTTGCCGCGCCGCGTCAGAAGAAGATTGACCGCGTTGATGCCGGTCTGTACGTCGTCGAGGATCGTTCCGTTGAAATCCCAGACGACCCGGCTGATAGTCTGTTTTTCTTTCATGCCTGTATTCTATCATCTTTTCCCGCGTCTGTCAATTCCCGCGCCCCCGGTTTTTTGATTTCAGCGGAAGTAAAACGAAAAACGCCCTTAAAAAGGGCGTTTTGCCGGTTCCGTTACGATATAGGAGTCGTAGTACCGTTCGGCGAAGCGGATCATCTCCGCCATCCGTTCCGGGGTGTAGGAGACGCCGTCGGGCGCCGCGATCAGTTTGTCTTCCTCGTCGTCGCGCCGGAAGACGATCCCGATCACCCGGCCCGTAAAGCGTTCGATCGGCTCGGTCGGGCCGAGGACGTAAACGTCCAGCTCTTCCCCGTCCCCGCCGAGAACGCCGGGGAGAAATCCGTAATTGACCTCATAGGTAAGCTCGATCCCGTGCTTCTTGTGGCGATAGCCGACCGGCCGGTCGATCCGGACGTCGACCGTCTGCCCGAGATAGGGAAAGACGAGCGCCTTGCGTTCCTCGGTCGTCATGACGCGTTCCCGGACGCCAGATAATGCTCGCACGCCGCCAGCTTGACGCAGCAGACGAGAACGTCCAGCGTTTTGGAGAGATCGTCCAGGGTGGAATAGGTCGGCGCCAGGCGGAGGTTGCGGTCGCGCGGGTCGTGATGATAGGGGTAGGTGGCGCCCGCGGGCGTCATCGTAACGCCCGCCTCCTTCATGAGAGCCCAGACGCGCCCCGCGCATCCGTCCGTTACGTTCAGACTGATAAAGTATCCGCCGTTCGGGTCGTACCAGTCCGCGATCCCGAGGCCGTCAAGCCCGCTATGGAGCTTTTCGGAACAGAGATCAAACTTCGGTTTGAGAAAAGCGGCGTGGCGCTTCATCACAGCCGCCGTATGTTCGGCGTTTTTCAAATAGCGGAGCTGGCGGAGCTGATTGAGCTTGTCAAAACCGATCGTCTCCATGCTCATCGCGCGCTTGATCTCGGAAAGGTTGGGGTCAAGAGAGGCGACAAGCGACACACCGCCGCCGGGGAAGGTGATCTTCGAAGTCGAAGTGAAATAGAGGATGCGATCCTCCGCGCCGCACTCTTTCGCGATCCCGAAGAGATCGGGCAAAACGTCCGGCTCGTCGGTAAAATCGTGGATCCCGTAGGCGTTGTCGAAAAAAATGCGGAAGTCTGGCGCCGCCTTCATCGAAAAGAGACGGCGCACGGTCGCCTCGGAGACGGTATACCCGGTCGGATTGGAGTACTTCGGCACGCAGATGATCCCCTTGACAAGCGGATCCGCCGCCAGGCGCTCCACCTCGTCCATATCGGGGCCTTCCGGTCCCATTTCCACGGGGAGCATCTCGATCCCGAGCATCTCCAGAATACCGAAATGGCGGTCGTAACCGGGGACCGGGCAGATAAACTTGATCTTGTCGTATTTGCACCACGGTTTGCTGTCGCCGGTGCCGAGGAGCATCAGCCGCTCGAAGGCGTCGTAGATCAGATTAAGGCTGGAGTTTCCGCCGACGATCACCGTCTCCTCGGGGATCCCGTAGACCTCGGCAAAGAAACGGCGCATCTCGGGCAGCCCGTCCCCGACGCCGTAGTTGCGGCAGTCAAATCCGTTTTCCGCAAGATAGGTATCTTTCCCGCCGTCGGAAACGAGGAGGGAGCTCGATATATCGAGCTGCTCGGTCGAAGGTTTACCGCGGGAGAGATCGAGCTTGAGCCCCATCTTGCGGTAGGCGGCGTATTGGTCTGAAAGCTCAGCCAGAAGAGCGGAGAGCTCTCCCGTCTGCATATCTGAAAATCTCATGGTCCTCCTCGTTAAAACTCCGCGTTGCCTGCCGTGCGGGGGAACGCCTCCACGTCGCGGATATTGCCGATCCCCGTGATATACATGATCAGCCGTTCAAAGCCGAGGCCAAAGCCCGCGTGCTTCGCGCCGCCGTATTTACGCAGATCCAGATAGAAGCGGTAGTTTTCTACCTTCAGCCCTTTGTTCTGCATCGCCGCAAGGAGTAGATCCATCCGCTCCTCGCGCTGCGAGCCGCCGATCAGCTCACCGACGCCCGGAACGAGCATATCCATCGCCGCGACGGTCTTGCCGTCCTCGTTGAGGCGCATATAAAACGGTTTGATCTCCTTCGGATAGTCGGTAACGAACACCGGCTTGCCGAAGACCTCCTCGGTCAGATACCGTTCGTGCTCTGTTTGCAGATCGATCCCCCAGGAAACGGGATACTCAAAGTCCTTTTTGCTTTCGGTCAGAAGACGGACCGCCTCGGTATAGGTAACGCGGGCAAAATCGTTTTCTACCAGATTATGCAGCCGATCGAGAAGCGTTGCATCGAAAAACTGATTGAAAAACGCAAGCTCGGAGGGACATTCCTGCATCACGTAGGAAACGATATACTTGATCATATCCTCCGCAAGGCGCATATCGTCCTCAAGATCGGCAAAGGCGATCTCCGGCTCCATCATCCAGAACTCGGCGGCGTGGCGCGGCGTATTGGACTTTTTGGCGCGGAAGGTGGGGCCGAAGGTGTAGATCTTGCCGAAGGCCATGGCAAAGCACTCGCCGTTGAGCTGTCCGGAGACGGTCAGGTTGGTCTTTTTGCCGAAAAAGTCCTTCGACCAGTCGATCTCTCCGTCCTCGGTACGGGGCGGATCGGAGGGATCCAGCGTCGTCACGCGGAACATCTCGCCGGCGCCCTCCGCGTCCGATCCGGTGATAAGCGGGGTATGCACGTAAACAAACCCGCGCTCCTGGAAAAACCGGTGGATGGCGTAAGCGGCGACCGAACGCACGCGGAAAACGGCGTTGAAGGTGTTGGTGCGGGGGCGGAGATGGGCGATCGTGCGGAGAAAGTCCATCCCGTGTTTTTTCTTTTGCAGAGGATAATCGGGCGTGGAGGGACCCTCGACCGTGATGCGGGCGGCGCGCAGCTCAAGCGGCTGCTTTGCGCCGGGCGTCAGAACGATATCGCCTTCACAAACGATCGCGGCGCCCACGTTGAGCGCGGCGATCTCCGCGTAGTTATCCAGCTGCGCCGATTCAAATACGATCTGAAGCGGGAGAAAGCAGCTCCCGTCGTTTACGTCGATAAAACCGAACGCGTTGGAAGCGCGGATATTCCGGATCCAGCCGCATACGGTAACACCCTTTCTTGCTTCAAGGGATGCGTAAATCTCTTTGACGTCTGTTTTTTTCATTTGATTTCTCCTTGTTTTGAAATTTTCGCCCGGAAATCCTGCACTTCCGACGGATCGAAACTCTCAATATGAGATATTATACTACAAATAAAAAGAAAATCAAGAGGTTACGGGAAAAAGGTTGCAGACGGTATGCATTTTCCCTTCCGATTTATGCATCCGCCGCCCTTTGAAAGGTTTTTTTCTTTTCCCGAAAAAAAGAAAAATTCGGTGTTGACAAACCGGAACCGCTATGATATAATAATCGAGCGTTCGATTTCCATCGTTTTTTGGCGGAATAGCTCAGCTGGCTAGAGCAATCGGTTCATACCCGATAGGTCGTAGGTTCAAGTCCGACTTCCGCTACCATGTATGCCGCGGCCGCCGCGGTATGGCCCGGTGGTCAAGCGGCGAAGACACCGCCCTTTCACGGCGGTAACACGAGTTCGATTCTCGTCCGGGTCACCACAAAAAAAGAAACGCCTTTTGTTTTTCAAAAGGCGTTTCTTTTTTGTGTTTGTGTCCGCAAAGGACGCAGCATCGTTTTTCGCGTCAGCGAAAGCATCGTTTGATCGGGCGGAGCCCGGTCAACATCATTCGGTCGTAAGACCGACCTTGTGCTTCCCTTTGCTGCAAATCTTCAATCAAGAAGCAGATATTTATGCCGCAGATCGCTGCGCATCTCCTCAAAGTATAGGAAAGCGGCGGAGGAAAGGAGGATAAAGAGCGCCACGTCAAAGATCCAGTAGCCCTGCAGCTTGGGAAGATAGATCTGGAGGGCGGTATCGAACTCGTTGCGGCCGACCGGGACGGAAGCGGTATCGCCGAGGGAGAGACGAAGTACGTTGCCGGAAACGAAGTAGAGAACGCTGTAAACGGAAAGCCGGATCTTTCGCGCGCGGAGAGAACGGATATCCTCGGAGGAAAAACTGCCGACCTTCTCCCCCTCGGTTGTCAGCTCCTTTCGGCAGAAGGAGAAAACGGTACGGGAAAGAAGGAAAACCGCGATCAAGGATAAAAGCGCGGCGAAAAACTCGGAAACGACCCATAGAATGAACGCCCCGTTCGCCGAGGACTCCCGCCCGACGGCGGAGAAATCAAAGGAAAGATTAAAGCGGATCGCGAAGAAGAGCGCCGCGCAGGAAAGAACGAGAGCGGAAGCGGAAAACAGAAGCGTTCCCTTCCCTAAAGCGGCGATCTTTTTATGCCAGTAAAGGACGGCGGCAAGAAGAAGCCCTGAAAAGAGGATCTCCGGGCAGATATTGAAATCGTCGAGAAAGAATCGGAAAGAAAGAAGCGCGCAAACGGATGCGAGCCCCGAGAAAAAGGCGAACCGGCGGTAGAGCCGCTGCTTCGGCTGTTCGCGTTCCGCACGCTCGGCGTCGGCGAGGAGCGCTGCGCAGAAAACGCTGTCCCGGCGGATCCCGCCGATATACCGGGAAAACCTCCGGACGAACAGAACGGCGGGCGCAAGGGACGCCAGCGTGGCAAACAGCGTAAAAAAGCCCTTGAAGTGCTCGGGCGCCACGTACCCCGTCATCTCGTAACGCTCGGCGTCGCCCATCAGATAGATCAGTTCCGGCACGACGGAAAACGCGTGGATGAGAACGAGAGAGAGGATCGAGGTACGGCAAATCGCGGCGACGGGGATCTGTTTGTTCTTTAGGGTGAGAGAAAAGGCGGACGCGCCGTCGTGCCGCTCGCCGAGATAGACGATCCCGTCAAAGAGATCGCGGAACGCCAGAACGAGCAGGACGCTTTCCCCCACGGCGTAAACGAAGGTAAAGAGCAGCATGATCGTGCGCTCGGTCGGATGACTGCTGAAAATGCGGAACATCCAGACAAATGAGGGGATCTTCGAGAGCGAGACCCAGAAAAGCGCAAGAAACCATTTGCGCGCCGACGCGAGATGCGCAGAGAGATCCCGCAGACGGGAGAGAGACGCGAGGATGAGAAGCGCTCCGATAAAATCCGGAAGGACGTCGATCAGATTAAAAAGGGGGTTGCAGAAAAAGAACGCGGCGGTGATCAGATACCCGAGCTTCAGCGTTTTTGCCGGGTCGATCTCCTTTTCTCCGATAGGCAGCACGACTATTTCCTCCGAGTTTGCTGTTTTTTCTTTCTGCGCTCTTCCCGCTCTCGGCGGGCGAGCTCCAGATTTTCCTCTTCTTTACGGTCAAAATGCTCGTTTAAGCGGTTGACGAACGCGAAACGGGATTCCTTGCGGGACATCTCCTCTTCCCCTTCCAGGCAGATCATCCGATAGCAGGAAAACACGAGCAGGGCGACGAGGATCTTGACAAAGATCTTGGCAAAGAGGATGACCGTCATACTCCCGTCGCCGGCGGCGTTTTCCAGAATGCCGAGGGAAACGACCGTTTCAAATAAAATAACAAGAGTATGCAGGCCCGCGCGATATACGGCTTTGGTCTTCAGCTTTTCCAGTCCCGTCTCCCCCGCGATCTGAAAGATCCCGATCATCAGGAAAACGACGTACACGGCGGCGTTGAGAAGGACCGCCGTGGAGATGATCGGGTAGAGGATCCCCTCCGAAAAGGCGTATAGTCCGAACTCCTCCGCCGCGGTCGGAATGAGACGGAGAAAGGAGAGCAGAAGCCCGGAAACGGCGGCGATACGGGAACAGCGGAAGCCGCGGTTATAGAACGCCAGCTTATTGTTCCCCGCCAGCATGAAAAGATACGCGGCCCATTCCGTGTAAGCGCTGAGAAGCGGGTTGATCCAAAGAACGGCGCCGAAAAAGAGATATCCGAATCCCATGTTTTCAGTTCTCCGCTTCGCTTGCGTTCGCGCCGCAGCATTTTTTATACTTTTTCCCGCTTCCGCAGGGGCAGGGATCGTTGCGTCCCACCTTTTTCTGCGCAGAGGCGGGGCGCCGGGCGGGTTTTCCGCCCGCAAACCCCTCGATCAGAGGATTGGCGACCTGTTTGCGCTCGATCTTGACGTTCTTGCGCGGAACGGCGGTGAGGAACGTGCGCACCGTGGTCTCCCGGATGTCGGCGACCATTTCGTCGAACATATCGGCGCCGGTGATCCGGTACTCGGTCAGGGGATTGCGCTGGGCGTACGCGTTGAGAGAGATGCCGGACCGTAAATCGTCCATCGCCTCCAGGTGATCCATCCATTTTTCATCGACGGCGCGCAACAGGACGATGCGCTCCAGCTCGCGCACGACTTCCTCGCCGCCGAAGAGCTCCGCCTTCTGCCGGTAAAGCGTTTCCGCGCGATCGAGCAGCATGGTACGGATGCTTTCGGGGTCAAGGGAGGCGCGCTCCTCCTCGGAGGAGGGAAAATCGTCGGAACGGCAGAGCCATCCGCCGAACTTTTCGAGGAGAAGATCGAAGTTCCAGTCGGCTTTGTTCTCGGACGCGGTCGCCGCCGCGACGGCGCCGGAAACCGACCCTTCGATCATATCGCGGATCTTCGGGCTGAGATCCATGCCGTCCAGCACCTCGCCGCGCTGTTTGTAGATGATCTGGCGCTGCTGATTCATCACGTCGTCGTATTCGAGGACGTTCTTGCGGCGCTGGAAGTTCTCGCCTTCGATCCGTTTCTGGGCGTTTTCGATGCTGCCGGAGAGGATGCGGGCGTCGATGGGGGTATCCTCATCCATCCCGAAGCGCTCGACCATCGTCATGATCCGGTCGCTTCCGAACAGACGGAGAAGATCGTCCTCCAGCGAGAGGAAGAAGCGGGATTCGCCGGGGTCGCCCTGGCGGCCGCTGCGCCCGCGCAGCTGGTTGTCGATCCGGCGGCTCTCGTGCCGCTCCGTCCCGAGGATGAAGAGACCGCCGAGGGAGCAGACCTTTTCCGCTTCCGGCCGGATCTCTTCGGCAAATTTGTTTTTGAGCTCCCGGAAGGTTTTCCGCGCGGCGAGGATCTCCTCGTCGTCGGTGTGGGAGAAGGAGGTGGCGGCGGAGACCGTCTCCTCGTCGTATCCGCGCTTGCGCATTTCCGCTTTGGCAAGGAACTCCGCGTTCCCGCCGAGCATGATGTCGGTGCCGCGCCCCGCCATATTGGTCGAGATCGTTACGGCGCCGAGCTTGCCGGCCTGCGCCACGATCTCCGCTTCCCTTTCGTGATACTTGGCGTTGAGGACGGTGTGCGGGATCCCGCGCGTCTTGAGCATCCGGGAGATCAGCTCCGACTTGTCGATGGAGATCGTACCGACAAGGACCGGCTGCCCTTTTTCGTGGCATTCCTCGATCTGCGCCACGATCGCCCGGTATTTGCCGGCGAGGTTTTTGTAGACGCGGTCGGGATGATCGGTCCGGATCATCGGCTTGTTGGTCGGCACCTCCACCACGTCGAGCCCGTAGATCTCGCGGAACTCCATCTCCTCCGTGAGAGCGGTACCGGTCATGCCGGACAGCTTTTCGTACATACGGAAGTAATTCTGGAAGGTAACGGTGGCAAGGGTTTTGTTTTCCTTCTGGACTTTGACTTTCTCCTTTGCCTCGATCGCCTGATGGAGCCCCTCGTTATAACGGCGCCCCGGCATCAGACGGCCGGTAAAGGTGTCCACGATGATGACCTGATCGTCCTTGACGATATAGTCGACTTCCTTTTTCATGATCCCATGCGCGCGGATCGCCTGGTTGATCTGATGGGCGATCGTGGCGTTTTCGGGATCGGAGAGGTTTTCCAGCCCGAAAAAGCGCTCCGCTTTTTCCACGCCGGACGCGGTCAAAGTCGCCGTTTTGGCTTTTTCATCGACGATATAGTCCGCGTCGATATCGTCGTGGCTCTCCTTATCGTCCAGTTCCTTGATCACGAATACCCGGAGACCGGAGGCGAACCGATCGGCTTTTTCATAGAGGTCGGTGGACTTGTCTCCCTCGCCGGAAATGATCAGCGGCGTCCTCGCTTCGTCGATCAGGACGGAGTCGACCTCGTCGACGATCGCAAAGGAATGTCCCCGCTGGACCATCTGGTTTTTATAGACGACCATATTGTCGCGCAGATAGTCGAAGCCGAACTCATTGTTGGTCCCGTAGGTGATGTCGGCCTGATAGGCCTTCTGCTTTTCGTCCTTGTACTGTCCGTGAACGACAAGCCCCGTCGTCATCCCGAGAAAGGCGAAAACGCGCCCCATCTCCTCGGCGCCGCAGCGGGCGAGGTAATCGTTGACGGTAACGATGTGGACCCCTTTTCCCGTCAGGGCGTTGAGATACGCGGGAAGGGTGGCGACAAGCGTCTTCCCTTCACCGGTCTTCATCTCGGCGATCCGCCCTTGATGGAGGATGATGCCGCCGATCAGCTGAACGCGGAACGGGCGTTTCCCGAGAGCGCGGTCCGCGGCCTCGCGGACGGCGGCAAAGGCGTCCGGAAGAAGATCGTCGAGCGTTTCCCCGTTTTGGTATCTTTCTTTCAGTTCTGGCGTGATCGCGGCAAGCTCGTCGTCGGTCTTTGCCTTGAACGCCTCTTCCTTACTTTCGATCAGGTCAACCGTTTTTTTCAGTTTTTTGATTTCCCGCTGGCTGTAAGTTCCGAATATTTTGTCAATCAGTTTCATGTGAGTCGCCTTTCACAAATATGAGTTAAGTATAGCGCAAAAAAACAACGGAATTACGTGAGAATTGTAAACTTTTTGCAAAGTCCGCGCGTCAGGCAAAGAGGTCGAACAAAGAGGAGCGTCCGGAGGAATAGCGGACGATCTGCAGCGCGTCCCGGGAGTCGGCGCAGCCGTCTCCGGTTACGTCGGCGGCTTGAAGGCGGAACGCTTCCAGGCGCTCGTCCTGCAGGCTGCCGAAGACGGAGGCCTTGCCGTTGAAAAAGCGAACGAGCTGCAGCGCGTCCTGGCTGTTCACGTGTCCGTCCATCGTAACGTCGCCGTAGAGGACCATCGTTTCCTCAAAAGCGAGCGGCGCGTCTGCCGAGGAGATCACAACGTCGCGCAGGATCGGCAGGTATTTGCCCGTTTTGGTCAGCGCGAGCCGGTAGGTCCCGTCCGCGAGATTGTAAAAGGAGACGGTCTGCGCGTATCGGTCTGCCGCCGCGGCGGGATCCTCGACCGACGACTCGCACGGGATCTTCAGCGCGCCGCCCCCCGCCAGATCGGCAAGGATCTCCTCCCGCGGGCGATCGGCCGGATAGAGCGCGGCCGTCAGCGTCCCCTCCTGCTCCCAGGAGAAGGCTCGGACCGAGAACGCGAGGACAAGTTTCGGTTTTACTTCAATATCCGCCGTCATGGTGAAAACGCCGGTCGGAAAATAATCGGCGGTATATTCCTCGGTATATGAGGCGGGAGCGCCCGCAACCGTCGGAGCGAAGGCGTCCGCCAGCACCCCTTCCGAGAGGTCGCTCAGATGGAGCTTTGCGCACAGACGATAAACGGAGCCGGACTCAAAGACGGAGAAGGGATTTCCGTTTTGGTCGGTCCAGGCGATCTCGTCGAGCACGAAGTTGTCCGGAAGATCGCGGATCAGGGCAACGGAGGGAGCCTCTCCCTCCGCGGGGAACGCGACCGGCAGATCGAACGTCCGATACCGCTCGATCGGAGAGTAGATTTCGGTCCCGGGGAAATACACGTCAAGGATCTCTTCCGCCGTCAGGCCGTATTCGGCGAGGTCGTAGCCCCCGTACTGCGAAAGGCCGACAGAGTGGCCGAACCCCTTTCCGGCGAACACGAAGTTATCCGGGGAGGAGCCCGTGATCGTCATCGTTTCCGTTTTGGTCTCCACCTTGATCCGGACGGAGGAGTAGGTGAGGTCGTAGAGATTCGTTTCTTCCGTCTCCGTCGGTTCCTCGGAAAAAACCGGCTCGCTTCCGTCGGTGGTATAGGCGAAACGCAGCGGCGTTTCATAGGTGAGCGTCACGCTTCCCCGTCCCACGACCCAGATGGGAGAATCGGGCCAGTAAACGCCGACCATCGTATTGGAAGTTCCGGTGAAGGTAACCGAATTGCCGTCTGTGTCCGTTACCGTCGCGGAATAGACGGCTTCCGTCCCCGGCACGTAGGAGTTGACGGTCACATCCGCGATCTCGCCGCTGGAAAGCTGCGTGTAGCCGCGCCGGTAATACATCCGGTCCCAGTAAAGCGCGGGGGAAACGTCATAGTACCACACCCCGTTCCAGTGGTCGTCCTGCGCGTATTTTTCCCAGGGGGTCAGAGCCGTCGGCAGATAGTCGAGCGCGGTAACGTAGGCGTATTCCGAGCCGAGAGACTGCCCGCCGTGCGACGAGCAGAAAGACATCAGAACGGGCGAGCCCTGATAGGTGAGGATCATCCCCCTCGTCGAATTAACGGCTTTCCAGACCGCCTCGTTGGTTTTGGAAAACCCTCCGTAATACTGGCAGTTGTCGGTGGCGCAGACGTCGATCTTCCAGCTTGAAAAATGCCGGCGAAGATGGCTTGCCGCAAAGGTGCGCGCCGCGATCGCCATGGTGCGCAGCATCTGATAGGGCCAGGCGTTGGAAATCTCCCACGGGATGACCCCGGCGATATAGGTCTCCAGCGGGAGGAGGTTGATCATCTCCACACCGTCGACCGAACCCTCCTGATAGCGCCGGAAGGCAAGACAATCGGGGTAAAGCCGCCCCCCGTTTGCTCTCGTATAGGCAACGGAGCCGTCGGCGGAGATCGGCTTCACACCGAGAGAGGATTCCACGCCGCAGTCGTAAACGAAGATTTCCTGATTTTGGGCGTGATCGACGAGTGAAACGGAATAACTTCCGCACTCATACACGGAGCATGAGTAGGCGGAAGTTAAGTCAGGCAAGGAGGCCAATACGTTCTGCGCGCGTTCCGCGGTGGAAAAATCGCTGAGGAACACGCGGTATGAATTGTCGATATAAGCGGGATAGACCTTGAACACGCCGGCAAGCGGGATCGCGGCGCTGATCCGTTCGGCGGCTTCCTCGCGGGAAGCGCAGGCCTCTCCGATCTGCACGTGGAAACGCCCGAACGCGTAACCGCCGCTGCCGGTCTTCGAATATCCGTCGGAATAATAAACGTTATCGGCGATCAGAGCGGTACAGGACGTTTCCCCGATCTGCCAAAGGGGATAAAAGCCGCGGGTATCGTCTTCTATGACCGTCCGTCCGACCCAAAAGCCGTGATCGGACGAAAGATCCCAGGAAACCTCGGCGTCCGATCCGTAACAGATCCCGATCGCCATCAGCGGGTTCTCGCCCGCCGCCGTGTAATCCAGCGCGGCGGAGCGCGGAATGAGAAAATAAATCGTATAAAAAAGCGACCCGAGCAACAGCAGAGCGGCCAGGAAAATGGAGAAGATCCGGACAAAGATCTTGGAACGAGGCTCTTTTTGCCGGCTCGTTCTGTCCTTCTGTGTTTTTTTGTTTACCAAAACGGTTTCTCCTTTCCCGTCACTTCGCCTGATCGGGCTGCGCCGACAGCTTTTTGCGATCCGCGGCGCTCAGGGGAGCGCCCGCCGCCGGGATCTTGATCTTTTTCCAGCCTCCGCCGGACGCCGCGTCCTTGTCGCCTACCGGGAGGACGGAAACGAGCGTCTGCCCGCGTTTGAGCTGGAGGACCGTGACGCCGGAGGCGGTACGGGTCGTTTTTTCGGGGATGAGGCGGGTCGAGACGATGATCGCGCGGTGCGCGTCCGACTCGAGGAGCAGTTCCTTCGGCTTATCCTCCCAGATCGCCGCCACGACGGGAGACGCGGAAGAGTAGGCGCCGGTCAGCTTGCGGCGCGCGCCTTTCGTTTCATACGCGGAGAGAGGGACGCGGACCCCTTTCCCGTTCTGGAAGAGATAGACGATGCGGTCGGTCGGCTTCACCTTCTTTTTGAAGAGGAGCGTGATCGGTCTCTCGCCCGGATCCATTTTCAGCTTTGCCGCCACGAACTCGCCGAGGGAGGAGGCCTTGACCTGATCAAAATCCGAGACGCGCGCGTTGTAGAACTGGCAGGCGTTGGTGATGAAAATCAGCTCGTCCTGATTTTCCGCGTCTTCGTCGACCGTGATCTCGTCCCCTTCCTTCAGAGAGTGGACGTCGCTGCCCTGGAGCGAGCGCATCGTGATCTTTTTGAAGTATCCCTCTTTGGTGAGAACGACGCGGACGGGATAGTTTTCCTCCTCCGCCTGCGCCGGCGCCTCGGACACCTCCTCCGCGCCGATGATACCGGTTTTTCTCGGTTTTCCGTAGGTCTTTTTTACCGCTTCCAGCTGCTTGATGATCTCCGCCTTCTGTTTGAGAACGTCGCCGAGCAGATCCTTCAAACGGGCGATCTCCTTTTGGAGATCCTCGATCTCCTTGATCCGGTCGAGGATATACTCGCGGTTGAGATGGCGGAGCTTGATCTCGGCGATATATTCCGCCTGCACCTCGTCGATCCGGAAGGCCTCGCAGAGGTTCGGCACCACGTCCGATTCCTTTTCCGTGCCGCGCACGATGGCGATCGCGCGGTCGATATCAAGCAGGATCTTGCCAAGCCCGATCAGAAGATGCAGCTTTTCCTCTTTTTTGGTCAGATCGAAGCGGCATTCGCGGCAGAAGCAGGCGAGACGGAAGCGGATCCACTCGTTGAGGATCTCCGCAACGCCCATCGTCTTCGGCGCGCCGTCGATGAGAATGTTGAAGTTGCAGTCAAAGGCGTCCTGGAGGGGCGTCTGCGAAAAGAGGCGGTTCATCAGCGCCTCGGGATCTGTCCCGCGTTTGAGATCGATCGTCAGGCGGAAGCCGCTGAGGCCGATCTCGTCCCGGAAATCCGAGACCTCCTTGAGTTTCCCCGCCTTGTAAAGATCGGTCAATTTTTTCATGATCGCTTCGATCGAGGTGGAGTAGGGGATCTCGAGGACGTCGATGCAGTTCGCTTTTTTATCGTACTTCCAGACCGCGCGGAGCTTGACTGAACCGCGGCCCGTCTCGTAGACCGCGCGCATCGCTTCCCTCTCGTAGACCACCGTGCCGCCCGTGGCGAAATCCGGCGCCTTGATCAGGTCAAGGAGCTTGTCGGTCGAAATGTTCGGCTTTTTCAGCAGCGCGATCGTCGCGTCGCAGATCTCGGCGAGATTGAAGGAGCAAACGGAGCTCGCCATTCCGACCGCGATGCCGGAATTGGGGGAAACGAGAATGTTCGGAAAGGTCGTGGGAAAGAGGACCGGCTCGGTCGTCGTATTGTCGTAGTTGGGGACCATGTCGACCGCGTCCTTGTCGATGCCGGAAAAGAGCTCGGCGCAAAACCCGTCCAGCTTGGCTTCGGTATAGCGGGGCGCGGCAAACGCCATATCGCGGCTGTACTGCTTGCCAAAGCTCCCCTTGGAGTCAACGAAGGGGTGCAGCAGCGCCTCGTAGCCTCTTGTCAGACGGACCATCGTTTCGTAAATGGTAGCGTCCCCGTGAGGGTTGAGCTTCATCGTCTGGCCGACGATATTGGAGCTTTTCGTCTTCTGGCCGGTCAGCAGTCCCATTTTATACATCGTATAGAGGAGCTTGCGCTGCGAGGGCTTGAAGCCGTCGATCTCCGGGATCGCGCGGGAAACGATGACCGTCATCACGTAGGGCATATAGTTGTCCCGGATGGTGTCGGTGATCAGCTGAGGGATCGCGGGCTTCGGGGGTGCTGCCACCTCGGCCTTTTTGGTTTTGTTCGTCGTCTTTTTCGGCATGATTTACCTCTGTCAAATCTCTTTGATCCGGAAGGCGGCGGCGCGCAGCATCCGGTTCTGTAAAGCCAGACCGATCCCGTCCGCCTCAGGCAGCGGCGCGTAGATCCGCTTGATCTCCCCGCGGTCGGCAAGGCGCAGGAGAGAAAACAGGTTTTTCGCTTCCTCGGGACCGCTTGCCTCTCCGAGCTCGTAAACGTTCGGGCCGGGGGGCACCGTTCCCGTGTAGCAGAGAACGGCGTTTTCGGGATCCGCCGCCGCCTCCCGCAGAAAACGGCTGACGGCGTCCGGCCGGTCGGAGTGGATCAGGTAGAGCGGCGCGTCCGGCGCGTAATGCCGCAGGAGCATCCCGGGGGACTCGGGCCGCGAGCCCGGCGCCGGCGGGTGCAGGACGGCGTCCGATACCGCAACGGTCCCGAGCGTTTCTCTGAGCATTTCCAGCGTGATGCCGCCGGGACGGAGCAGGACGTTTGTCCCGTCCGGGCAAAGCTTGACGATCGTTGATTCCAGCCCGACCGAAGAGGGTCCGCCGTCGATGATACAGGGGATCCTGCCGCCGAGATCGTGGAGGACGTGCTCCGCCGTTGTGGTGGAGGGCTTACCGGAACGGTTGGCGGAAGGAGCGGCGATCGGCACGCCCGAAAGCCGGATCAACGCGCGCGCAACGGGGTGGACGGGGCAGCGGACGGCGATCGTGCCGAGCCCCGCCGTAACCTCGGTGGCTACACTGCCCCGATCGGGCATCACGACCGTGAGGGGCCCGGGCATAAACGCCTCAGAGAGCGCCCGGTAGCGGCCGTCCGTCACGGCGTAGCGGTCCGCCTCGTCCGGCGAGGCGATATGGATGATAAGAGGATTGAAGGAGGGGCGGCCTTTGGCGCGGTAGATCTCTTTCACCGCGTCTCCGTCCAGCGCGGAGGCGCCGAGCCCGTAGACCGTCTCGGTCGGAAAGGCGACGAGCTCTCCCCCGGCGATCAGACGGGCGGGCAGCTCCAGCGCGCTTTCGTCAAAACGCTCCGGATCCACTTTGAGAAATGCGGTTTTCAAATTTCGTCTGAGCCTTTCAGTTTTTTCGCGGCGTCCTCCGCGGCAAGGGCTTCCAGCATGGGCGCGATCCCGCCGTCAAGGAACTCCTCGAGCGAATAGAGCGTGAGTCCGATCCGGTGATCGGTTACCCTGCCCTGCGGATAATTATAGGTGCGGATGCGCTCGCTCCGGTCGCCGGTCCCGACCTGACTGCGCCGCTCGGACGCGATCTTTTCGGTCTGCTCGGCCTCTTTGAGGTCGTAGAGCTTCGCGCGCAGGAGGCGCATCGCTTTTTCTTTGTTTTTGTACTGGCTTCTCTCGTCCTGGCACTCGATCACGATGCCGCTCGGCTTGTGAAGGAGGCGGATGGCGCTCTCGGTCTTGTTGATATGCTGACCGCCGGCGCCGCTGGACTTGATCGTCTCGATCTTCAGATCGGCGTCCTTGATCTCCACTTCCACCTCTTCGGCCTCCGGCAGAACGGCGACCGTGGCGGTGGAGGTGTGGATCCGCCCCGCCGTCTCCGTTTCCGGGACGCGCTGGACGCGGTGAACGCCGCTTTCGTATTTCAGACGGGAATACGCCCCCTCGCCCGAAACGGTGAAGACGATCTCGCGAAACCCGCCGAGCTCCGTCTCGTTTGCGGAATCCAGATCCACGGAAAAACCGGCGCGGTCCGCATACATCGAATACATCCGGTATAGGACGGCGACAAACAGCGCCGCTTCTTCCCCACCCGCCCCGGCGCGGATCTCGATCACGACGTTCTTGTCGTCGTTCGGGTCGCGCGGAAGGAGGAGAAGCTTCAGCTCCGTTTCCGCCTTTTCGAGTTTTTCTTTTAAGAGGGCGGCTTCCGCGCGGGCAAGCTCCCGCAGCTCGGGGTCGCTTTCCCCGCGCTCCAGCTCCTCCGCGCCGGCTAACTGCCCGAAAAGCGAGCGGTAGGAACGGTACGCCGCAACGACGGGCGAGAGGCGCTTATACTCCCGCATCAGCGCGGCGTACTTCACCCGGTCCCTCGTGAGGGCGGGGTCGGAGAGGAGCGCGTCGATCTCGCCGCAGCGCGCTTCGATATCCTTGAGCTTTTCCAACATCTCAGTCGGTTAAAAAGGCGGAAATGGCAAGGTGCGCGGAATAAAGATCCGCCTTGGAGATCACCTCGTAGGGCGCGTGCATCGAAAGAACGGGAACGCCGACGTCGATGGTGTCGATGTTGTGGACGGAAATGAACTTGGCCACCGTTCCGCCGCCGCCCGCGTCCACCTTTCCGAGCTCCGCGATCTGCCAGTTGACCTGATGGGCGTCAAGCAGGGAACGGATCTTCGCCGTGAACTCGGCGGAGGCGTCGTTGGTTCCGCTTTTGCCGCGGGCGCCGGTGTATTTGCAGACCGCCACGCCGCAGGAAAGAAGCGCCGCGTTGCGTTTTTCAAAGACCTCGGGAAAATTCGGATCGTAAGCGGCGGCGACGTCGGCGGAGAGGCATTCGCTGTTTGCGCGGATGCGGTTTGCGTCGCAGGAAAAAGCTGCCGCGATCTCGTCGATCAGATCGGCAAGGATCCGGCTCTGCATCCACGTACTGCCGTTGCTGCCCGTTTCCTCTTTGTCCGCGAGGATGCAGCAGACCGTGCGTTTTTCGCCCGCGGACTCAAAGAGCGCGGTGAGAGAAGGATAGGCGCAGACGTGATCGTCGTGCCCGTAGGCGGCGAGGAGCCAGCGGTCAAGTCCGACGTCCCGCGCCTTGAAGGCGGGAACGGCGCACAGCTCCGCGCTGATCAGATCCTCCTCTTTGATCCCGCAGCGTTCGTTGAGGAGCCGGAGGAGATTGAGCTTGATCTCCTCGCTTTCCGTCCCTTTGTCCGCCGGCGCGCTGCCGGAAAGAAGATTGAGCGCTTCCCCGCTGATCGCTTTGCCGAGCGGCTTCTGATCCTGCTCGGCGGAAAGATGCGGAAGAAGGTCGTTGATATAGAAAACGGGGTCGTTTTCCTCTTCGCCGATCCGGACGGAGACCGTTTCCCCGCCGCGCAGCGCGACCGTTCCGTGCAGGGCGAGCGGGATCGCCGTCCACTGATATTTCCGGATCCCGCCGTAGTAATGGGTTTTCAGGAAGGCCATCCCGCCCTCCTCGTAGACCGGGACCGGCTTCAGATCGAGGCGCGGCGAGTCGATATGGGAGGCGACGATGCGGATCCCGTTCTCCGGCGATTCGGCGCCGATGCGAAAAAGGTAAAGGCTCTTGCCCCGGTTGTTGAGATAGTATTTGCCGCCCGCCGTCAGCTTGTCCCCCCAGCGGTAAGGGCGATATCCTTCCCGCTCTGCGGCCTTTACGGCGTAATCAACGGACTCGCGCTCGGTCTTTGCGTAATCGATAAAGGCGCGATACCCCTCCGCGTACCGGAGAGCCGCCTCCCGCGCCGCGTCGTCCGCCGTTTCAAAAAAGCTCTTTTTTTCGTACGTCAGTTGCTTTTTCAGTTCTTCCGTGGTTGCCATTCTTCTTTTTTCCTTTCATTGAGAATCCGGAGAAGCCGGATAGAGCCGATCGTAGATCTCGATGGTCTTATTGATTTTTTTCATATACGCCGTCGTTTCGGCGAAGGGCGTGTCAAGGAGAATGCCGTTTTGGTCGACGTAGTCGGGATTATCGAGCCACTCGTCCACACGGCCGAACCCGGCGTTATAGGCGGCAAAGGCCGTCGTCCAGACCCCGTAGCGCGTTTTGAGATAAGAGAGATAAAAGGTCCCGTATCGGATATTGGTTTCCGGATCGTAAAGAAGGGCGGAGGTGCCTTCTTCCCCCAGCTTCATTTTCACCCAATCGAAGGTGTCCGGCATCAGCTGCATCAGCCCGATCGCGCCGACGGAAGAGACCGCGTTGCTTGAAAAATCGCTCTCCACCTTGATCACGGCGTAGATGATATGCTCCGGCACGCCGAACCTGACGCTGTAAGACTGAACGTATTCCTCGTACAGGCAGGGATACTTTTTCCGGTCGATCCTGTCGCAGACCGCGGTATACGCCCATCCGCAGGCAAGAGAGAGCGCGATGATCAGCAAAACGACAAGGCTGTGAAAGAGGGCTTTTTTCATCGTTCTCTCCTCCCGGCGGGAGCGGGAACGCCGAGACGCGAAAGCAGCGTCTCGCAGGCCTCCCGCAGCTGATCGGCCGTGCCGTTGTTTTCCAGAATGAAATCGCAATGCTCCCGGAAATAATCGTCCGGAAGCTGCGCGTCGATCCGGCGGGCGGCCTCCCCGGCGGGGAGCGCGTCCCGCTCGGAAAGGCGGCGGATGCGCAGATCGCGGTCGGCCAGGACGGCGGCGGTCGCGTCGCAGAGCCGATCCGCGCCCGCTTCAAAGAGCTGGGGCGCGTCGAGAACAACGTAAGGGACGCCCGATCTCTCCGCCTTGGAAAGAAGTTTGCCGATCTCCCGCATCACAATGGGATGCACCGCTTCGTTGAGACGGCAAAGCGCCTCCCGACCGTCGGGGGCGAAGACGAGCGAGGCGAGCTTCCGGCGGTCGAGCGTTCCGTCCGGAAGGAGAATATCCGGGCCGAACGCGCGAGATACGGCCCGCGTGCAGCGGCCTTTTTCCGCAATCAGACGGTGATAGACGGCGTCCGCGTCGATCACGTTCCCCCCGCGCGAAGCGAGAAAGGACGCGGCAACGCTTTTTCCGCTTCCGCTTCCGCCCGTTAATCCCAATACTTTCACGGCTTTCCCCCATAATTATACATATTATAGTATAGCAGATTATCTTTCCGATTTCAACCCTTTTTGCGTCTTTTTTCCCGCGCTCCCTTCATATACTGGAGATGAAAATCAAACAGGAAAGGTTTTATTATGAAACAAGAAAAAGCAGCCGCCTCTTTCTCGCCCGCCTTCTGTTTTCTCCCCTCCCGCTCCTTTTTTCTCGGAGCGAACGGAGCCGACGGTTTTCGCTCCTTCGGCGACGCGGTCCTTTGCGAGTCCCCGACCGGTACCGTCTTCTATATATATGGGGGACCGGGCACGGGAAAGTCCTCGTTTCTGAAAAAAGTCCGGGCAAAAGCCGAAGCGGAGGGGGTGGCGTACGAGCTTTACTACTGTTCCTCCGACCCGGAATCCCTTGACGGGATCCGCCTTCTCTCCGGGGACGGGATGCGCTGCGTCTCGGTCGTGGATGCAACGGCGCCGCACGCCCGTATGCCGGTCCTCTCCGGTGCGAGCGGGCATATCCTCGACTTCGGCGAGTTCTGGAACACCGACGTTCTCGCCGCGTCCCGCGATGAGATCGAAACATTGAGCGCGAAAAAAGCCGAATGCTTTCGCTGCGCCTATTCCTTTTTCGCGCCCGCGGGCGATCTCCTGGAAAAGGCCTGCAAGCGCATCGCGCCGGTCCGGCGGGAAAAGCTGAAAACCTTTTTCAAGACCCGTCTCACCCCTCCGGCGCACCCGGAGCAGGCGGCGATCGTCGAGCGGCCCACGGCGGCTCTCTCGATGTTCGGGCGGATCGAGTTTCCGTTTTTCGGCGGTTCCTGCTATACCGTCAACGATCGGCACGGGGAGGGACGGGTCTTTCTCACCGAGGCGGCCGGGATCCTTCGGGAACTCGGGCACACCGTCTGCGCGGCGCCGGAGCCCCTTCTTCCCTCCTGCTATCGCGCGATCTACCTGCCGGAAGCGGATTTCGGGCTTGCGGTCCGCACCGGCGCTGCAAAAGACGAGGGGAAAATGCGGATCGGCCGCTTCTTTGAGAGCCGTTTTGCGGAAACGGATACGGCAAACCGCCTCTCCCTTCTGCTCTCCGAAAAGTTTAAAGCCTACGGTCTTTCCCATCTTGCCAACGCGCGCGAATACCACTTTGCGCTGGAGCGGATCTACGGCAAAGCGATGAACTTTAACCGCTTGGAGAAAAAAAGCGAAGCGTTCCTCGCCCGCGTCTTCGCGGCGCTCGGCTGAACGCGAGCCGATGCATCTCACGCCTTTTCAAGAAAAGTTTTCCACGGACCGAAACGGTCCGCGGAAAACGAAAGTCAAGAAGATCGTCAAGCGCGCCGCGGTCTTCCGATCGGCTTGACAGCGCGGGCGGCAAAGAAGGAGGGAACGCGCAGCTCGTGCAGTCTTCCTTCCCCGTTATAATCCTCATAGAGGTCGGTAATCAAAAAACCGGCTTCCAGCTGCCCGCCCAGCTGCTCCTCCAGCGTGTGGGAAAACTGGAGCCCGCAATCGGCGTCCTCCAGCTGTTTTCTCTGCCCCGGGTCGGAAAGCGGATCGAACGGGAGGTGGTTGATCAGCCGTTCCTCCGCCTCGTCAAAGAGATAATTGATCCCGTTGTCGTATCCGCCGAGGAGAACGCCTCCCGGCTTGAGGATACGGAAGCACTCGCGAAAGATCGGGCGTACCTCGCGGACGTAGCAGTTCGATACGGGATGAAAGATGAGATCGAAACTCCCGTCCTCAAAAGGGAGCGGCTTTGTCATATCCGCGCGGATAATGCGGATCTGATACCCCTCGCGCTCCGCCACCGTCCGCTCCGTCTCAAGCTGCTTTTTCGAGTAATCCAGCACCGTAACGTCCGCGCCCGCCGCGGCAAACACGGGCATCTGCTGTCCGCCGCCCGCCGCCAGACCGAGCAAGCGCTTTCCGGCAAGCTCGCCGAACCAGGCGCGGGGCACGGGCTTGGTCGGAGTTAGGAAAACGCTCCATTCTCCCGTTTTCGCTTTCGCGTATTCTTCGCGGGAGATCGGTTTCCCCCACTCCCAGCCCTCCTCGACCCATCGGTCGATCGTTTGCGCGTTGATCTCCTGATAATCCATACCGCCTCCGAAAAAAGAGGACTTTGCAGTCCTCTTTTCTCCATTGTTGTTATTTTTTCAGCGCGCTGACGATCTCTTCGGTATCCGCGGCGATCATCAGCTCTTCGTTTGTCGGGATCATGTAAACCTTGACTTTGGACTCGGGCGTAGAGAGGCAGGTCGCCGAATACGGGCGCTTCATGCCGTTGTTTTTTTCCTTGTCGAAGGAGATGCCGAAGAAGTCCATATTCTCGCAGACCGCTTCGCGCAGGGCCTTCGTATTCTCGCCGATTCCGGCGGTGAAGACGATAGCGTCCAGCCCGTTCATCGCGGCGGTATAGGCGCCGATGAACTTTTTGATCTGATAGATGAGAATATCCATCGCCAGCTTGGCGCGCTCGTTGCCCTCGGCGATCGCCGCTTCGATGTCGCGGCAGTCGGAGGAAACGCCGGAAATGCCGAGGAAGCCGCACTTTTTATTCATAAACTCGTTCATCTCGGAAGGAGTGAAGCCCTCTTTTTCCATGATGAAGGGAACAACGGCGGGATCCATATCCCCGCAGCGGGTGCCCATGATCACACCGGCAAGGGGAGTAAAACCCATCGAGGTATCCACGCACTTGCCGCCGTCGACGGCGGAGATGGAGGAACCGTTGCCGAGATGGCAGGTGATGATCTTGGTATCCTTCGCCGGTTTTCCGAGCAGCTTGATCGCCTCGCCCGCGACGAAGCGGTGGGAGGTGCCGTGCGCGCCGTAGCGGCGGATCTTATAGTTCTCGTACATCTCGTACGGAACGCCGTAGACGTGCGCCTTTTTCGGCATGGTGGAATGGAACGCGGTATCGAAGACAAGGACCTGGGGCGTGCCGGGCATCGCCTCGAGGCAGCCCTTGATGCCCATGATGTGCGCGCCGGTATGGAGAGGCGCGAGATCGCGGCAAAGCTCGAGCTTGGCGAGAACGTCGTCGGTAAGAAGGACGGACTCAAAGAAGTAGGGGCCGCCGTGGACGATCCGGTGGCCGACCGCCTCGATCTCCTTCATGCTGGAGACGCAGCCGTATTCCGGATTCATCAGGCATTCCACGACCAGGCGCGTCGCCTGGGTATGATTGGCGATCTCGATCTCGGCCTCGTATTCCTTGCCCGTGAGAAGCTGCTTGTGGGAAATCTTCCCGCCGATCCCGATCCGCTCGCAGATCCCTTTCGCTTTTACGATCCCTTCCGTCGTATCAAAAAACTGATACTTGAGAGAGCTGGAACCCGCATTGACAACAAGTACGTTCATATCTACATTCCTTTCACAGTTCGGATTAACGCTTAATATTATACCGCCCGTCTCGCCGGATTTCAAGAGCGAATTTCCGTTTTGTTCTTTTTTCTTGCAATGTTTTGCCAAAAGAAGTATAATGGGAAAAACAAACGGGAGGAAACGCTATGAAAGTCGCGGCTGTGATCTGCGAGTATAACCCTTTCCACAACGGCCATCTCAGCCAGATCCGGGCTCTCCGGCGGCTGGGGATCGACGCCGTGGTCGCCGTTCTCGGCGGCTCTTTTACCCAGCGGGGCGAGGCCGCGCTCGCGGACCCCTACGTCCGCGCAAAAGCCGCCGTCGCCTCCGGCGCCGCCGATCTCGTGATCGAGCTTCCCTTCCCGTATTCCGCCGCGCCGGCCCGATATTTTGCCCGCGCCGGGGTCTTCCTTGCCGACGCTCTCGGCTTTTGCGACTGTCTCTCTTTCGGCTGTGAGGACGCGGCGCTCGGCCCGCTGAACGAGATCGCGCGGGCTCTGCGTTCCGAGGCGTTTTCCGCCGCGCTCGCCGCCCTCCGGGAAGACCGAAAGTACGCCGTCGTCGGCTCGCCCGTACTGCGGGAAACGGCGCTTGCCGGTCTTGTCCCGGACGAAGCGCTCACCATGCTGCGCAAGCCGAACAATATCCTCGCGCTGGAATACCTCCGGGCCATCGAGGAGCTCTCCTCCCCGCTTTCTCCTCTTCCGCTTCCCCGGATCGGCGGCGGGCACGGAGATACGAAGCTGCCGGAGGGGACCGTCGCCTCCGCCGGGGCTCTGCGGGAGGCGCTCTTTTCCGAGGGGATCGAGCGGTGGACGCCCTTTCTCCCGCCCGAATCTCTCGCCGCCTTTTGCAAAGCGGCCGGGGACGGGATAGCTCCCGCCTCGCTTCACATCGCCGAGCGCGCCGTCCTTTATGCTCTCCGAAGCTCCGGTGAACCGTTTTCCCGATTTGCCGAAGCGGGCGGCGGCCTCGGGGAGGCGATCCGCAAGGAGGCAAAAAGCGCGTCCTCTCTCTCCGGTCTTTACGCCGCCCTGCCGACCAAGCGCTATCCCGCCGCCCGGATCCGCCGCGCCGTTCTCTCCTGCCTCTTTGGCGTTCGGGAGGAAGACCAAAACGCCCCTCCCGCCTTCACCGTTCTCCTCGCCGCAAACGAGACCGGCCTCTCCCTCCTGCATCACCGGGAAAAAGGCGGGATCCCGATCGTAACGAAACCCGCCGACGGAGCGGCGGACCTCTCCGGCACGCGCGGTTACGAGCTATACCGGAAGGCGCAGGATTTCTTTACCCTCTGCGCCCCGCGGATCGGCGCCGCCTCCGATCCCCTGAAAAAATCCCCGTTTATTCTCTCTCCGCATTGACAAAACGGCAAAAACGGAGTATGATAGATAGGAAAAAAGCAAAGGAGTTCTGTTATGGCTGAAGAAAACAAAATCAACTTTCTTGAATATAAGGGAAAAGCGCTCGTCCGGGAAGGCAACAACATTTGCTACGGCAATATGACGGACAACGCGATCCTTTACCTCCTCGTCCTCGGCGAAAACGAGTACGAAGGACACAAAGTCCCCGGAAAAACGCTGATCCAGATCATCTCGACCGACACCTCGCTTCCCTTCCACAAACGCATCCTGAAGCAGGGCGACAAGGAGACGCTCTTCGACGCCTTCGACATCGGTTGTTCCTGGCTGCAGAGAGCCAACGCGGACGGGAGCAAAAAATGACCGGTTCCGCACGTACTCTTTCCCGCCTCTCCCTTCTTTTTGCGCTCGCGCTTCTTCTCCCCGCTTTGGCCGGATGCGCCGTCGGAAAACCGGCTGACACCACCGCGGCAAACCCGGAAACCTCCGCCGAGATAACGGAGCTTCCCTCCGTTACCGACACCGCAGCCGTTTCCGAGACGGCGGCGGAAACCGAGCCGGCAGAGATCCCCGTCGGCTATTTCAACCCGATCACGGGCGAAAAAACGGAAACGGATCTGACCCTGCGCCGCCCTGTCGCCATCTCGGTCGATAACGTCCTCGGGGCGCAGCCCTCCGTCGGCATCTCCCTTTCCGACTGCCTCGTCGAGCTGCCTTTTGAGGGTTTTGAAACGCGTCTCCTCGCCGTCGTCCTCGACTACGAATCTCTTCCCACGTTCGGGAACATCCGTTCCGCGCGGGACTATATGGTCCGCTATTCGCAGGACTTCGGTGCGATCTTCGTCCACGCCGGCGCCGATTACGACGAAAACTGCCGCCGTCTGGCTCCCGCGGCGATCGAGCACGGCTTTGCCGTCTCCTATCTGATCAAAAAGGACATCATCAGCGTACCGGAGGAGCGGCAGGATCTCTGGACCGACGGGATCGACGATCTGGACGCCGTGACCAAATACTTCCCCACGCCGATGTTCCGGGACGAGGAACGCCTCAAAACGAAAAGCTACGAACATACGCTGATGCTCAACGCGTCCGTCCTGACCGACGCGATCCGCTATTACAAGTTCCCGACCGAATTCACCGAGCCGTTTTCCTACCCGTTCACCCCGCTTTGCGAGGGCGAGAGCCGCGCGATCAGCGGCGCCCCCGCCTCTTACATCGCGCTCCCGTACGCGCCGGGCTCCGAGTCCTACGCGTCCGTCTACCGCTACGACGAAAAGAGCGGTCTTTACCTTCGGTCCCGGTATCTCGAGCCCCACGTTGACCAGATGACCGGAGAGCAGCTCTCCTTCTCCAATGTGATCGTCCTCTACGTCGACTCGGAAATCTACGCGGGGGACCCGAAGAATCGCCTCAACGTCGACTACGTCGGCACGGGGAGCGGCTGGTACTTCTGCGGCGGACAGGGGATCGAGATCACCTGGTCCCGCCCCGATCCCGAAAGTCTGATGACGATCTCGGAAAAAGCGAGCGGGAAAAAGCTGGAGATCAATCCGGGCAAGGTGATGATCAATATCTTCCCCGCCTCGTTCGTCCCCTACGTTACGATCCGCTGACGATTCCAAAAGCTCTTTATGATTTGCCAGACAGGGCAAACATCATTGAAAAAAGCACTTGCGGTTGCAAGTGCTTTTTTCTGTGAATAACAGACAGAGTAGCCAAAAAGTGAAGTGTTTTGCCTGTCGGCAAAATGTGAAGTATCTCGCTAACGCTCGGTGTGAAGTATTCGGCTTATCGCCGAATGTGAAATGAAATTTGCCCACGTTCGCTTTAGCGAACATTTCACGTGCGTATGCACATTTCACACGCCGCAGGCGTATTTCACTTGCCCGAAGAGCAAATTTCGTTGAAAAAAGCACGCTTTCGCGTGCTTTTTTCTGTGATTAACAGACGAAATAGCCCAAGAATGAAAACGGGGTAAATTTGATATTTCTGATGAAGATTCAATATGATCGAGAATGATGGCTTATACACCAACAAAATAGCCCATAATGATGTCGGCGCAAAGCGCCTAATGATGTATCGGCTTCGCCGAAATGATGTTGTTCGCATTCGCTCGCAATGATGAGATGTTTGCCCTCATGTCCCGCAGGACGCATCATTGCCGAAGGCAGCATCATGTGCGAAGCACACATCATTTGCCCGACAGGGCAAACATCATTGCAAAAATAGCATCGCTGTTGCGATGCTATTTTTGCTGGCTGGGATGGCCGGATTCGGACCGACGAAATGCCAGAGTCATAGTCTGGTGCCTTACCGCTTGGCTACATCCCATTTTATAAGCTTTGCCGTCCCTCGATCGCGCGGCGGAGGGTCGTCTCGTCCGCGTATTCGAGGTCCGCGCCCACGGGGATCCCGTAGGCGAGACGGGAGACGCGCACGCCGGTGCCGGAGAGCTTTTTGGCGAGGTACATCGCCGTCGCTTCTCCCTCCACCGTCGCGTTGGTCGCGACGAGGACTTCGGAGACGCCGCCCTCCCGGATCCGGGAAAGCAAAGACTCGATATGAAGGTCCTCGGCGTTGACGCCCCGCATCGGGGAAAGGAGGCCGCCGAGAACGTGATAGGTGCCGGTATAGGCGCCCGCTTTTTCGATCGCCATGACCGAGCGGACGTCCTCGACCACGCAGATCACGGCGTGATCGCGGTTTTCGTTTGCACAGACGGAGCAGATCTCGCCGACGCACATATTGCCGCAGATCCGGCACTCGGAAATCTCGCGTTTCGCGTCGAGCAGAGCGGCGGAAAACCGCTCGGCCAGATCGCCCTCGAGACAGGCGAGCGCAAGGCGGACCGCCGTTTTTTTGCCGATCCCCGGCAAGCGGCGGAACTGCTCGACCAGTTTTTCCAAAGGAAGGATCAATTCGCTCATGTCCCTGCCCGTCCTGTTTTTTACATCAAACCGGGGATGCCGAGCCCGCCCGTCAGCTTTTCCATCTCCTCGGAGGAAACGGAGTCGACCTTTTTGATCGCCTCGTTGACGCCGGCGACAAGAATATCGGAAAGCGTTTCGATGTCGTCGGGATCCACGATCTCCGGATCGATCCGGATGCCGAGGATCTCCCGGCGCCCGTTGATGCGGACGGAGACCATACCGCCGCCGGCGGAAACGGTATACTCTTTTTCCTCAAGTTCCGCCTGCTTTTGCTGGAGCTCCTCCTGCATCTTCTGCGCCTGGCGGAGCATTCCGTTCATATCGGAGGGGCCGCCCCCCATACCCTTCGGAAGTCTTACTTTCATCTTTACCCTCACAACGAAAAGGTTCCGTCATCCCTGACGGGTTCGGTTTTTGCCGTTTCCACCGTGACCGAAACGGGCTTGTCCGTACCGGAACACACCCGGATCACGTCGCAAACCATAGAAAAGGTATCCTCGCGCTCCAGCATGATCTTGGCGATCCTCGACTTGACGAGGATCTCAACGCCGGCGTCCGTTTCCCTGACCGCGCTGTCGCCGATATAGGATTTCACGGAAAGCGCCATCGAGCCGATCTTCTCCTTTGCCTCGTTCCACCAGAGAGCGGAGAGAGGCTTTGCGGGGGGAGGCGCCGTCTCCCGCGCGGGGGACGGTGCCGCCTCCTTCGGGGCAGGCGGTACGGGCTTTTTCTCCCGGGCGGTTTCCGGGGCTTTCGTCTCCGGGACCGGCGCGGCAGCCGAGAGACGGAGGATCTTGTTTTCCAGCTCCGCGACGCGCGCGGCAAGCGCCTCGCTCTCGTCGGAGAGCGAAGGCTCGCTCATCCGGACAAGCGTCAGCTCCGCGATATTGCGTTTGCTGCCGGCGCCCTTCTGCATCAGAAGGAGCGCGGAGTCAAGGAGCTTGGCGTGATAAAGGATCGCCGAGAGATCAAACGGCTCCGCACAGGAGGAGAGCAGCTCAAGCTCGGAATTGGTAACGGTCAGATAGCGGGCGGGATCGCGCACCGTTTTATAAACGAGCATATCCCGATACCACGCGATGATATCCTGCCAGAAAACGACGATGTCTTTGGAGGAAGCCTCCGCCTCGGTCATCAGATCGAAAATCGTGGGAATATCCCGGTCCCGCACCGCCGTTACAAGGCGGGCGACCGTTTCGCTTCCGCAAAGACCGAGCGTTTCGGCGACCAGTTTTTCGTCTATCTCCTTGCGTTTGCCGAGGCAGATCTCAAGCAGGCTGATCGCGTCCCGCGCGCCGCCGTTTGCAAGGCGGGCGAGGACGACGGCTCCGTCATCGGTGAGTACGGCGTTTTCCGCCTTAGCGATGCGCTGAAGCTGCTCAGCGAGCAGCTTCGCGGGGATCCGGTGGAAATCAAAACGCTGACAGCGGGAAACGATCGTGGCGGGGATCTGATTCATCTCCGTCGTCGCAAGGATAAAGACGACGTATTCCGGCGGCTCCTCCAGGGTCTTTAAGAGGGCGTTGAACGCCTCGTTGCTGAGCATGTGGACCTCGTCCACGATATAGACCCGGTATTTGAGCGCGGAGGGGGTATAGACCACCTCGTCGCGGATATCGCGGATATCGTTGACGCCGTTGTTGGAGGCGGCATCCATCTCGATCACGTCAAGGCTCCTGCCCTCGTCGATCGAGCGGCACGCCTCGCACTTTCCGCACGGCTCGCCGTCCTCTGGCGCGAGGCAGTTGAGCGCTTTGGCGAGGATCTTTGCGCAGCTCGTTTTGCCGGTGCCGCGGCTCCCGCAGAAGAGATAGGCGTGACTGTGCCGGTTATTTGCGACCTGATAACGCAGAATAGAGGTTACGTCGTCCTGCCCGAATACCTCGGAAAAGCGGGACGGTCTCCATTTGCGGTAGAGAGCCTTATACAAGCACATCACCCTTTCTTCGATCAAGCAAAGGTTCAAGGCCATACGCCTTTTTGTCGAAACCGATCCACACGCGGAAACAGTACCGCTCGGCTCCGGGCAGGCGTCCCCGCGGCACATCCGCAAAACTGCTTAATGCTGCTCGGTTCCCCGCCTGACATGGTTCACAGACGCGGATTGCGCGGGACCCGTCCTTCAACGCTCCGCCGTACTGCGCAGACCGCACAGACCGCTCCCTCAAAAAAGGCATATCCCCCGCTGTAGCGGATTTCGGGTACAGGGATCCGCTGCTTCCCCGGACTGTATGACCTTGGAGCTTTGCTCGATCTTAAATATTATAACAGATCTATGCGCCTATTGCAAGAGCGCAAAACAGATTTTCAGCGATTTTTTACAAAGTCCGGCAGGAAAGAGGCGTCGATCGTGCTGTTGAGATAAGCGTAGAGATCGCTCAGGCGAACGGGATTGCCAAAGGAAATGCCGCTGCCGCTCGCCGCGGCGAGCTCGTCGGTATAGTCCTTCAGATAATAGACGGTGTTGTCCCGGAATCCCGCATTGAAATGCGAGACCGTCGGGATCACCGTGACGTTTTCGATCGCGTAATTCCCTTTTCGGTCCGGCACAATGTCAAAGCTGAGAAACCCTCCGAGCGCGTTGATCGGAAGGTGCATTTCCGCGATGAAATTGCCGAGTGAAAAAGCGCACAGGGTCTTGTGTCCGTTCTCTCCCGCGATCCAGCGGATCGGCTGCCAGCAGTGCGAGTGCGTCCCGAGGATCACGTCCACCCCGAGATCCGCCAGATACTGCGCGTATTCCTCCTGAAAATCGGTCAGGACGGAAGTGTTTTCATTTCCCCAGTGCGCGGAAACGAACACAAGATCCGCCCGTTCTTTGGCGGCGGCGACCTGCCGCCGGATCACGTCTTTGTCAAAGTACGGAACGACCACCTCGCCGGAGGACAGGCGCAGACCGTTCGTATGCTCGGTATACGCGAGGAACGCGATACGGATCCCGTTTTTCTCCACGATCCGCACGTCGTTGAAATCCGCCTCGTTCAGATACCCGCCGATCAGCGTGACCGGCTGCGTATCCCAGAACTCCCGCGTGATCCGGATCCCCTCGCCCGTCGCGTACCCCTGATCGAGCATGTGGTTGGTCGCGATGTTCACCACGTCAAATCCGATGGCGGCCAAAGTTTTTCCCATCTCGAACGGTCCGTTGAAAAGCGGATAGCCGGACCATTCGTAGTTACGCCCGCAGAGGAGCGTCTCCTGATTGATAAAGGCGAGATCCGCGCCGGCGACGGTATCGCGGATCTTCTCGTAGGTAAAGAAGAAATCCATCTCTTCTTTTCCCGCCGCCCGGGCGCGCTCCTCCGCCTCCCAGATGTTCGGGCGGTAGACGAGGTTGTCTCCCGCCGCAACGAAGGAAACGGTCGACTGCTCGAGAAGCGGCTCCGTCTCGGGCGGGCTCGTTTCCTCTGCCGTCTCGGACGGATCCGTCTCCGGCGGCAAGGTCTGCGGCGGCTCCTGCGCCGTCGTTACGGCCGGGGAAACGGAGGGCTCCTTATCGGCGAGGATCGCCCAAACCGCAAAAAGAAGCAAGGAAAACACCACGACGACCGCGACGATCGGAGCGATAAAACGCCTCAAAGACGGTTTTTTCGGCGCGGGAGCTCTCCTCCGGATCGGCGGTCGCTTTCCGCCGTCGGAGGCGCCAAAACCTTGCGTGGTTGGATCCATGGTTTTTCCTTCCTTTTGGTTTTACTTCAGTTCCAGAACGGTAACGCCGCTGTCCCCTTCGCCGAACGCGCCGAGACGGTAGGAGGCGATCCGTTTGTCCGTCTTGAACCAGCTCCAGAGATAACTGCGCAGCGCGCCCGTTCCCTTGCCGTGGATGATCCGCACGGAACGGATCCCCGCGATGATCGCGTCGTCGATATACTTATCGGTCATGCGCCAGGCGTCGTCCGTCATCTGTCCGCGCAGATCGAGCTCCGGGGAAAAGCCGCCGCCCGCGCTGACACGGTGGGTATTGGCGGGGGCTTTTTTCGCTTTCTCCGCCTCTTTTTCGAGAAGCCGGAGGTTGGAGACGTTGGTCTTCGTCACAACGGCGCCGCATTGGACGCGGACGTCGCCGCGCTTGTCGGGATCCTCCAAAAGGACGCCGCGCTTGCCGATGTTGCGCATCTTGACGTCGTCGCCTTTTTTGAGCGGGCGGGGCAGGACGTACCCGTCGTCCGTCTCGCCCGAGAGAGCGGACGCGTCCGCCTCTCCGCGCGCGATCGCCTCGCGGATCTCGCGCTTTTTCCTTGCCAGTTCCTCCGCCGTGATCTTTTCCGCGCTCTTTTTGCGGAGTTTTTCGATCTCGTCAAAGACGAACTCGGCGGAAGCCCGGGCGCTGTCGAGGGTTTGACGCGTCTTTTTCTTTGCGTCCTCCGCATCCTTTTGCGCGGCGGCGAGGAAAGCGGAAAGCTTTTTCTCGTTTTCCTGCCGGTAAAGACGGAAGGCGTTTCGTTCTTCCTCCAGCTCGGTTTTCGCCTTTTCGGCGGCGATCCGGTTTTCCTCCAGCTTTTCTATCACGTTTTCAAAACGCTTGCTGTCTCCGGAAACGAGAGCGGCAGCGCGGTCGATCACCGACTCGGCGAGCCCAAGCTTTTTTGCGATCGCAAAGGCGTTCGACTTACCGGGCGTCCCCATGATCAGCCGGTAGGTGGGACGCAGCGTTTCCAGATCGAACTCGCAGGAGGCGTTCACAACGCCCGGCGTTTCGATCGCGTAGGCCTTCAGTTCGGCGTAGTGGGTCGTCGCGGCGGTCAGAGCGCCCGCCTCACGGGTTTTCTCCAAAATCGCCGTAGCCAGCGCCGCGCCCTCGACCGGGTCGGTACCGGCGCCCAGCTCGTCGAAGAGAACGAGCGAGCGTTCACCCGCCTCCCGCAAAATCGAAACGATATTGACCATATGCGCGGAAAAGGTGGAAAGCGACTGCTCGATGCTCTGCTCGTCCCCGATATCCGCTTCCACGGTATCGAACACGCCGCAGACCGAGCTTGCTTCCGCCGGGATATGCAGGCCGGACTGCGCCATCAGGGAAAGCAGCCCGATCGTTTTCAGGGTAACGGTCTTGCCGCCGGTATTCGGTCCGGTGATGACCAGCGTGTCAAAACCGGAGAGGTCGGCGTCGATCGGCACGACCTTGTCGCGCTCAATGAGGGGATGGCGGGCGCGAAAGAGCCGGACGCAGCGCTCCCGCGTCAGATGGGGCGGGGCGGCGTGCATCTCGTAGGAAAGCGACGCGCAGGCAAAGACGAGGGAAAGCTCCGTGATCGTCTGATAATCCTGTAAGAGCGTGGAGCCGAAGGCCGCCGTGTCGGCGGAGAGCTCGGAGAGGATGCGCTCGATCTCCTTTTGTTCCTTGCTTTGCAGCAGGCGCAGTTCGTTGTTCGCCTCCAAAACCGCCGCCGGCTCGACGAAGACCGTGGCGCCTGAGGCGGAAGTATCGTGTACAAGGCCCTTTACTTCTCCGCGGTACTCGGCCTTGACCGGCACGACGTAGCGGCCGTTGCGCTCCGTGACGATATTCTCCTGGAGGTATTTGGAGCCCGCGCCCGAAACGAAGCGCGAGAGCGCCTCCTTGATCCGGTTGTTGGCGGCGCGGATCTTCCGGCGGATATCGGCAAGCTCCCGGCTCGCCTCGTCCGCGATCAGATCCTCCGAGAGGATCGCCGTTTTGATCTTGTTTTCGAGAAACCGGTTCGGCGCGAGACGGGCGAACACGTCGTCAAGAGAGGTCTCGAACGTCTTGTCGGAGATATAATCCGTCAGCTGGCGGGCGGCGGAGAGAACGCGCCCGATCTCGATCAGCTCGGCGGGAGAAAGCACGGCGGATTTCTGCGCCCGGCCGACGGAGTCGTAGATATCCTTCACTCCGCAGAAAGGGGGCGTCCCCTTCACGTCGCAGAGTTTTTTAGCGTCGGTCGTGCGCTGCTGGCGGCGGACCGCTATCTCGTAGTCGTCGCTCGGCAAAAGCGCGAGCGCCGCCTCCGCGCCGCCCGCCGTGGGGGCGTGCTCGGCGAGCATGGCTTTGATCTTCGCGTATTCAAGCACCTCAAGGGTGCGGGCGCTGATCTTCATGACGAGGTTACCTCATGGTAAAAATCCAAAGTTTTGAAGCTGATATCAAGCTGAAAGAGAAGATACCGCTCGCAGATCCCGCTAAGCTGCCGCAGCTCCTCCTCCGGCAGGCGGAAGGCAAACGGGTTGCCGGCGCCGGAGAGGATGTGGCGGAGCGCGTCCGTCACGCCGGGCGTGAGCGAGGTGAGGGCGGTATATTCCTCCCGCCCTTCTCCGAACTGCGCCGCCTGTTCCCTCTTTTTGAGGCAGTCGGCGCAATAGACGACGCCCCCGGCGAGATCGAACGCCGCGGGATACGGCGTCTTTTTCCCGCAGTCGGAGCAAAAAACGAGGTCGGGCGCAAAGCCGGCGCCGGAAACGGCGGCAAGCTCAAACACCGCCTTGATCTGGGCGACGGGGTACTTGTCCGCCGTCAGAAGATGCAGCGAATTGAGCGAGAGGCGTAAAAGCTCGGGGTCCGGCTCCTCCTCGAGAGCGAGGACCTCGGCGACCGCCATCAGATACGAGGCGGCGGCGAGACGGGTGAGCTCCGCGCGAACGGCAAAAAAACTCTCCACGATCGAGCCGTCCTTGAGCCACCGGCCCTCCCCTTTTTCGCGGAAGGTGTAATCGCCGTAGATGAACTGCTGGGAGACGGGCATATATTTGCTTTTGAGCGAATGGGCTCCCTTGGCGCAGATCGTAAGCTTTCCCCGCTCGGCGGTCAGAACGGTCAGGAGTTTATCGTGGTCGCCGAGATCGGTGGAACGAAGAACGAGTCCGCGGCAGCTTCCTTCTCCGTTTGGCATCAGTCTTTCCTGTACCCGAAGTTCTGGATCAGTCTCGGGCTGTCGCGCCAGTTTTCCTTTACCTTGACCCAGAGATCAAGGAATACCTTACAGCCGAAAAAACGCTCCAGATCGGCGCGCGCGGCGCTCCCGATCTCCTTGAGCATCTTTCCGCCTTTGCCGATGATGATCCCCTTGTGGCTCTCGCGTTCGCAGTAGATCTCCGCGCGGATGCGCAGCATCTCGCCTTCTTCCGAGAACTCCTCGATCACCACGGCGGTCCCGTGCGGGATCTCCTCGTTTAACATACGGAGCATCTTTTCCCGGACGATCTCCGCGGCGATCTGCTGTTCCGGCTGATCGGTGATCATATCCTCGGGGAAAAGCCACGGCTGCTCGCGGGAAAAACGGGAGATCTCTTCCATCAGGATCCCGATTCCTTCCCCCGTTTTAGCGGACGTGGGAACGACCGCGGCAAAATCAAAGCGAGAGGAATAGGCAAGGATCGTATCGCCGATCTGTTTGGCCGTCGCGGCGTCCGTTTTGTTGACGACAAGCAGCGCGGGCACCTTGCGGGAGGCGATCCGCTTGAGGATCCCTTCCTCGATATCGCCGACCGCTCCCCTCGGTTCCACGACGAGCAGATCAAGGTCGGCGTCTCCGATCGCGCCGCGGGCGGTATCCACCATAAACTTCCCGAGGCTTGTCCGGGGACGGTGGACGCCCGGCGTGTCGAGAAACACGTATTGCGTGTCCCCGTCCGTACGCACCCCCGTAATCCTCGTCCGGGTGGTCTGTGGTTTTTTTGAGACGATGGCGATCTTTTCGCCGAGGATCGCGTTGAGCAAGCTCGACTTGCCGACGTTCGGCCGGCCGACGATCGAAACGTAAACCGATTTATTCATCTCCGACTCCTTTGATCTCGCTGTCTTTTACCGGGTAGCCGCAGAGGGCGACGATCGCGCTCTGGCGCGCGCGCATCTCCCGCTCGTCCTCCTCGCCCGTTTCGTGGTCGTATCCGAGGAGATGGAGCATGGAATGGACGGTCAGGAAAGCGGTTTCCCGCTCGAAGCCGTGCCCGTATTCCTCCCCTTGCCGGTCGGCGCGCTCGAGATCGAGCACGATATCCCCGAGCGCGACGGGGCAGCCCGGGATCGCCGGCGTATCCTCCGCCATCGGAAAGGAGAGAACGTCGGTCGCGCGGTCGATCCCCCGGTAGTCCGCGTTCAGGCGGCGGATCCCCTCGTCGTCCGTAAAGGTAACGGAGACCTCGCAGGGGCTCTGAAAATCCTCATAGCGAAGGGTTGTCCGGATCGCCTTGCGCACGAGCGCGCGCAGCTCTCGCGTCACGTCCTTTTTGGTCTGTTCGTTTGCAAAATAGATCTTCACACTCTGTTTCATTTTCCGAATTTGCGGGCAAACCGCACCCGCTCTCCGTTTTTGACGTTGGTTTCTTTTTTCGCGCTCCGGTCTGCGGCGCGTTTCTTTTCGTATTTTTCGTACGCGAGGATGATCTTCTGGACCAGGCGGTGGCGCACGACGTCCCGGTCGGTGAAACGGTGGACGGAAATATCGTCGATCCCGTCGAGGATCCGCACCGCCTCGGCAAGGCCGCTGCGCCCGCCGATGTTGAGGTCGGTCTGCGTGAGATCGCCCGTTACGACCGCCTTGGAGTTTGCGCCGAGACGGGTAAGAAACATCTTCATCTGTTCCGGGGTCGTGTTCTGCGCCTCGTCGAGAATGATAAAAGAGTCGTCAAGCGTCCGGCCGCGCATATAGGCGAGAGGCGCGATCTCGATCGTGTTTTTCTCCCGCTGGCGCTGATAGTTCTCCGGACCGAGCATCTCGTAGAGCGCGTCGTAGAGCGGGCGGAGATACGGGTCGATCTTGTTCTGCAGATCGCCCGGCAGAAAACCGAGTTTTTCCCCCGCCTCCACGGCGGGACGCGTCAGTACGATGCGGCTGATGCGTTTGTCGCGCATCGCCTTGACCGCCATGGCAACGGCAAGGAAGGTCTTGCCGGTACCGGCGGGCCCGATGCCGAACACGACGGTGTTTTTTGCGATCTTGTCGACGTATTCCTTCTGCCCCACGGTCTTCGGCCGGATCGGTCTGCCCTTGGTTGTGATGCAGATCGCGTCGCCGCCGAAGCCGTTGAGCGCGCTTTTTTCTCCATCCTTTATCATGTTGATAAAGTAGGAAACGGTCTGCTCGCTCAGGGTGTCTCCGTCCGTGATGTTGCGGGCGAGCAGCTCGATCGTCTCCGCAGCGGCGGCAACGTCCTCTTCGCTTTCCCCGCTGACGACGAGCGCGTCCGGCCCTTCCCCTTCCGCCGAGCGGTTGAGAAGACGGACGGAAAACGCCTCCTCGATCAGCCTCGCGTTGAAATCAAAGTTCCCGAAGATCGCCGCCGTGATCGTTCCCGAGTTGGTATAAACCGTTTTTTCGGCCATTTTAACCTCCCCGCGGGTCACTCTCCCGCGGTAAACGTAACAATTTTTGCGATATTCTCCCGGCACACGGCAAAAAGCGTGACGGTGCAGGCGTCCTCGCCGTACTCCACGCGGATCCGGCGGGCGATCATCTCCGCCTCCGGATAAGTCGCGGCAAACGTCCGGTACGCCGTCTCTTTCGCGCGCGCGGCGGCCTCCTCTCGGGTGAGCAGCGTTTCCGTTTGATTTTTTTTGGAAAGATACGTCCTCTCGAAAACGCCGGGCAGCGAAAGGCCGAATGGGAGCGCGGGAGTTTCTTTTTTATGTATTATATCACACTGATCCGCGTCAAGTCTACGGTTTAGGGAAATATTTATCATTTTTCCGAACAGGCGGATCCCAACGGCGGTCAGGGTCCTTTTCCCCTCCGTCTCCTCCCGCAAAAGATAGGGGCAGGACGCGGCGACGGTATGTTCCGTACGCGCGATCACCTTTCCCTCGGCGTGGACGAGCTTATAATCTCCGTTCATCTGCTCGATCATCCCGGCAACGATCAGCTCCCCTTCCCGCACCGTATCGCCCGGCCAGAGCAGGACGTTTCCGTGCCTGGTTTCAAAGGAGAGGATCTGTCCGTCGCAGGAGGCGACGATATGGGAGTATCCCCCCTCCGCCTCCCCGGCTTTTCTCTCTGTTTCCCGGATCTCGACGTACGCGTAGGTCCCGATCACGTTCACGCTCATCCAGGCGATCCCTCCGTTTTTCTGCATCATCTCGTTGCGCACCCTGTCCGCGTCGATCCCCCGCAAAAACGCGCCCTCCCTCACGCCGCATTCCGAGAGCTGTGCGAGTACTTCCTCCTCCTTTAACTTTTGGCAGCCGGTGATCTCGATCTTCCAGAGAACGGAAGAAAAAAACGCCGTCAGCGCGAGAAAAAGGAGCGCCCCGGCCAAAAGCCCGCTCCGCCGACCGATCCGCCTCCAAAGGCGGCGCGCCCGCCCGGGGCCGGAGAGGGAGAGGGGCTTGCAGCCGATCGCCGAGAGACGGGAAAGGAGTTTCCCCGCCGACGCCTGCGCGACCGTAAAAACGACCGTCCCGTCCGGTGTGCGCCGCGTGCGGCAAACGACGCCGCACCCCATCGCTGCGTTGAGGACCCGGCTTTCCTCCCGCTCCTCGAAGACAAGTTCCGTTTTCTCGCTTTGCAGGATTTGCGCAAGCGAAAGGCGAAAAGCGTCAGCCTTTTTTTTCATCCTCTCCTCCGATCCCGATCGTGCGCACCTCGCCGACGACCTCCACCGTCCGGTCGGAAAAGACCGCGCAGCGAAGGCCCCTCCCCCCGACTTCAAAGCGCTCCCCGGCGTCGGTCAGCAGGCGGACGGTCTCCCCGGTGGAAAGGAGTACCCGCCGCACGCCGGAGAGAAGGAGCGAACGTCGGCTCCGCATCTCCAGAATAAACGGCGAAAGTTCCCCTTTTTTCTCTTTTCTCAAAAAGCCTTTGATCGGCATATCGTCGCGCTCCCTCCGCATACCATATCGTGTTCTTCTCAATATACGAAAACGCGGGATCAGATTATGAATCCGAAAAAAAGAAAAACGGCGTTAAAAGCACCCGTCCTCGCCCTTCTGTTCCTTTTTCTGCTCTTTTCGGAGGGAACGGCCCGCGCCGCCGGGAACGCGCTCGCGCTCGCCGCTTCCCGGGTGCTGCCGTCGCTTTTGCCGTTTATGGTCCTCTCCTCGCTCCTTTTGCGGCTGGAGCGCGCAAGCGGAAACCGGGGCGGCGCGCGCTCGGCGCTTCTTCTCGGCGTCGTCTGCGGCGTCCCGATCGGCGCGACGCTCCTCTCCGACCGGACGCCCGAGGAAAAGGAGCGTTTTCTTCCGCTTGCCTCCCTCATCAGCCCCTCCTTCTGCCTTTCCTTTCTCGGCGGCGGATATAAAAACCCGCTTGTCGGCGCGCTCATCTTTCTCTCCTCCCTTCTCGGCGCGATCGCTTCGCACGCGCTCCTGCACTGTAAGAAAGGAAACCGCCCGGCGCAGCCGGGACCGGAGAAAAGCGAGCCGCTCTCCCTTCCGGCGCTTCTCACCTCCTCCGTCGGCTCCGCCGTATCGTCCGCCGGGAGCGTGACCGTCTGCATCGTCTTTTTTTCCTGTCTCTCCGCCGCGCTCTCCCGCCTGTTCGACGCGCTCGCCGCGCCCGCGTGGCTCCCGCTCCTGCTGACGGGTCTTCTGGAAGCAAGCTCCGGCTGCGGCGCGGCGCTTGCCCTTTCCTCTCCGCTTTCCACGGCGATCTCGGCCTTTTTTATCGGCTTCGGCGGGCTCTCCGCCGCCTTTCAGGCCCTTTCCGCGGCGGGAGGCGCGCGGCTTTTTCCCTATCTGTTTGAAAAGCTCCTTACCGCCCTTCTCACGCTCGCTTTCTGGCTCTTTTTTTCTCTTATTTTGTAACTTTTTCAAGAATCTCTTGCTATTCGGAAAAAGAAATGCTAAAATAAGGGTACTTGATCCGATAAGGAGCCGTTATGTCGAAAGAGTCCGAAGAGTGCGTCTGCGCTTATTGTGAAAACTCCATCGAGACCCTGTGCGACGGGGATTTGATCTGCCGCAAGCACGGTCTTGTCGCCGCCGGCGGAAAATGCCGGAAGTTTATCTATGACCCCCGGAAACGGAAGGTGCGCCAAAGGCGCCCCATGCCGTCTGACGAGAACTGAAAACAGGGGAAACCGGACCGGTTTCCCCTGCTTTTATTTTTCGGTATGGTTGGAGGAGCGTTTTTTGACGATATACTCGTAGAGGAGCATCCCCGCCACGCTGACGGCAAAAGTGATGAGAAAGACGAGAACGGCCGTCTTGTAGTTTTTCTCCCCGATCGCCGCGCCGCCGACAACGGAGGTCACGACCGACGGGATCCTGCCGAGGACCGAGATCAGCGCCCAAGTGGAAAACTTCATGTCCGTCAATCCGGCAAAATAGGAGAGCAGATCCTTCGGCGTGCCGGGAAGCATAAAGATAAAAAAGAAGATCACATCCCGCCGGGGAGAGCTTTTCAAAAACTTCAGTTTTTCCAGTTTCTCCTCTTCAAAAAAGAGGGAAACGAAGCGGACCCCGAACTTCCGCACGAGAGAGAAAACGAGAAAGCTGCCCGCCGACGCCGCCGCGAGGCAGAGGAACGTCCCCTCCCAGACCCCGAACGCGTATCCGCCGGCGATCTCGAAGGGCTCGCCCGGGATGATCGCCACGACCACCTGAAGGAGGATCATACCGACGTAGGCAAACCGCCCGCCGACGCCGTGCCCGTCCACCCATTCGCGGAACTTTTCCGGCTCGGACGCAAAGCGGATCATCGGTTTTCCGATATAAAAAAAGATAAAAATCGAAAGAAGAACAAAAATCCCGAACAAGATCCCGTAGAGGATCTTTTTTCGTTTGTCGGTCCCTTGCTTTTTCACGGTCTTTTCTTCTTTATGACTGCGCATCGACGATCTTGCCGATGTTTTCTTCATTGCCGATCAGAATCAGCTTTTCCCCCGCGTAAAGGGGAACGGTCGGATCGGGCGAATAATCCTCCTCGCCCTTCGGTCCGGTCACGGCGACCACCGTCACGCCGTATTTTTGGCGCAGGCGGAGCTCGACGATGCTCTTCCCTTCCCATTTTTCCGGGAGGGCGAGCTCGACGATCCGCCCGGTGCGCGAGAGCTCGATATAGCGGCTGATCTGGGAATGAGAGAGACGGTAGGCAAGGTTTTCCGCCAGATCCTTTTCCGGGAAGATCACGGCGTCCGCGCCGAGTTTTTTCAGGACCAGCGTGTGGTTTTCGCTCCCGGCGCGGGCAATGACCGTTTTGATCTTGAATTTGTCCTTAAGCAAAACGGTGATGAGCGCGCTGTCGTCGATCGCGGAGGCGATCGAGATGATCGCAACGTCGCAGAGCTGGACGCCCGCCGCCCGCAGGACCTCCTCGTCCGTCGGGTCCCCGCAGATCCCGCAGGTCACGATGTCCGCCACCTCGTCGATCGCGCTTTTGACACGGTCGATGACGACGACGTCCTTTCCCTCCGCCACCAGACGGCGCGTCAGGGTCAGGCCGAATTTACCGAGTCCGATGATCAAAAAACTGTTGTTCATAGTTCCTCCGTTACATCAAGATCTCCGTTTCGGCGTAGACGATCCCGTTATCCTTTTGGGAAAGCTTGGTCGAAAGCGAGCAGGAGATCGTCAAAATCCCGATCCTGCCGAAGATCATCATAATCATCAGTACCAAATGGGAAAAGAGCGAGAGAGAGGGAGTGATCCCGAGGGAAAGTCCCACGGTGGAAGCGGCGCTCGTCCCCTCAAAGAGCGCGCGGGAAAAGGATCCCGCGGCGGGGTCCGCGGAGAGAAGGAGCGATCCGGCAAGGATCGTCGCGGCGTGCAGAAAAACGAGGGTAAAGGCGCGCAGGACGTTTTCGTTGCGGATGGTATGGCGGAAAAGCGAGGTGCGCTTCTTTCCGCGGAGGGTGGAAAAAATCGAGAGAAGAACGACGGCGACCGTTCCCATCTTGGCGCCGCCCGCCGTGGAGCCGGCAGCCCCTCCGACGAACATCCAGAGGATCGAAAGAACGAGCGACGGATGGCGGAGCGCCTCAAACGGGATGCCGGCAAATCCGGCGGTACGCGGCGTTACGGATAGAAAGAGCGAAGCGAGCAGCTTGCCGGGAAAACCGAGGGAGCCGAGGCTCTCCGGGTTGTTCCATTCGCAGGCGGCAAAGAAGATCGCCCCGCCCGCCACCATGACGGCGGACACGATCAGGATCATTTTGGTATAGCTCCCGATCCGCTTCCCTTTCAGCCGGGCAAAGAGATCCCGCCAGACGAGGAACCCGATCCCGCCCGCCAGGATAAGAAACACGATCACAAGCGAAACGAGCGGATCCGCCCGGTACGCAAACAGGCTGGAAAAGGCGCCGTGCCGGTCCCCGAGGATGTCAAAGCCCGCGTTGCAGAACGCGGAAATCGAAAGGAAGACGCTGCGGTAGATGCCGTTTTTCACTCCGTATTCCGGGATAAAACGGATGGAGAGGAGCAGCGCGCCGAGAAACTCAAGGGAAAAGGTGCCGCCCGCGATCCACTTCAGCATTTCCCCGGACTCGCCGGAGCGGGAAAAACCGTAGGACTGCGCCGCGATCACGCTTTCGTAGGGGGAGATCCCGCGTTTGAGAAACCCCGCAAGCATCACGGCGAGACTCATAAAGCCGAGCCCGCCGATCTGGATCATGACAAGGATCGTAACCTGCCCGAAGGTGCTCCAGTAGGTTGCGGTATCCTCGATGACAAGCCCGGTCACGCAGGTGGCGCTGACCGCGGTGAAATAGGCGGTCTGCGGCGAAGTAAAGATCCCGGCGCGCGAGGAGACCGGCAGGCAGAGGATCGTGCCGCCAATCAGCATGACAAGGAGAAACCCGAGCGTGATCAATTTGGCGGGACTGATGTGTTTTTTGTAACTCAAAGCATCACCTGTATCAAACGAAAAGGGGGAAAAGACTCCTTTTCCCCCTTCGCCGTTATTTGACGATAAACGGTTTCAATTCCTCAAAGAGCTGGTCGCAATCGTCGCTGTGCGCGGTCAGTTTGACGGGCTTTAAGAGATCGAGGCTGAAAAGTCCCATGATCGACTTCCCGTCCACTACGTACCGTCCGGAGGAAAGATCGATATCCACGTCGTGCCGTGTCACGATATCGACAAAATCACGCACGTTTTCGATCGTGCTCAGTTTGATCTCAACGGTTTTCACGATTCACCTCATTTGGATGTGCCGACGTTCTCGTAGGAAAAGACGATCGTATCGTTCTCGTTAACTCTGGTGTTGCCCGCGCGGCCGGACACTTCCTTGCCGTTGAGGGTCCACGCCCAGAACATCCCGTCGTCGGTCTGTCCGAGGTCGTTGATCGACTCCGCCATCAGCCCATCGCTGCTGATCGTATACTTCACCTCATACGCATCGCAGGCCTGGGCAAGCGCGTCGAGAACGGTCGGCCAGGTGGCGCGGTCGCGGAGCGTGATCGTCAGGTTGTCAAGGATCGTCTCACTCGCGGTCTTGACCGTCACCTTGACCGTGATGGTCTCCGGCACCGCTTCGGTCGTGTCGGCGGGATCGTCGGAACCTCCGCAGGCAAAGAGGCAAAGCGAGAGGATGGCGCAAAGCAAAAGGGCGATTGTTTTCTTTAACGTTTTCATTTTGAAATCTCCTCCTTTGAGATCTTCGTTTTCCTTTTTTTGGGAAATATGATACAAACTCATTATACCGCGACCCGGGAAAAAAGTCAAGAGCAATCAGAGGATCGCTTCCCGTTCCCGCCGCCGATGGTCGTCCGGCGGCAGCATCGCCGTTTCCGTCGTGACCGACGGAACGGTTTCCGCGTGAACGCCGCGGTAGGAAGAAAGGTTGTGCGACTCGTACTTGCTGTAACTGAAATGCTCGGTGCAGAATCGGTTATACTGCGTGGCGCCCCAGTAACCGGAAACACCGCAGTAGACCCCGGAGGGGATCAGTCCCTGGAAGTAGGGCTCGTAGGCGTAGGCGGCCGGGCGGACGTTTGCGGGCAGCTCGCGGTAGACGTACTCCGCGTCGGTCACCGCGATCTGCATCGGGAAGACGCGCTGTTCCTTGAGGGTGATCAGCCCGACCCGGGTGATATTCTCGCGCGGGCAGCCGGCGTGCGCGATCGCGCCGGTAACAGAATCGTATTCCACGATCACGTGGCAGTCGCAATACTCGGTCGGCTCGGTCCCGAGAACGAAGTAGCCGGATTCCGAGCGGTCCCCTCTCGGGTCAAGGCGGCAGGCCTCGGTCATCAGCTTGCCGGAGTCCTTGCAGTAGACCGCCTCCACGATATTGGCGGGCTCCTCCCAGGTGCGGATCGTCGTCCGGCCGGCCGCGGCGTCATCCAGAATCGGCTGGTGGACCGCGGTCATCACGATATCCCACATCCGGTTGGCGGGGCTGAACCACAGCTCGTTCGTCATCGTCTTCGGCGTGGCGTAACCGTACCAGACGCCGCCGACGTAATAGGGGGTATACCCCATAAACCAGCGGTCGTAATCGGACTGCGAGGTACCGGTTTTGCCCGCCACGTCGATCGACGAGTCGAGCGAGATCTTCGTTGCGGTACCCCAATCCACCACGTTCTCGAGGATCCGGGTGATGATATAGGCGGTCTGCTCGCTGAATACCTCCCGCGCTTCATACTGATTATTGAGGAGGCTGTTGCCGTTCGCGTCCGTTACAAGGAGATAGGAGCGGCATTTGCTGACCACGCCCTTGTTGGGAAAGACGCAATAGGACGCCGTCATCTCCCGGACGGTCGCGCCGTGGGAGAGCTGCCCGAGTCCGAGCGCGGCAAGACCTTTGTCGGTATAGGTGGAACCGTCGCTGTAATGTCCGGTTTCCACAAGAGACGAGATTTTGAACTTGTCTCTCAGATACGCAAAGGAGGTGTCAAGCCCGAGCGCGGTCAGGGTCTTAAGGGAGCCGGTGTTTTTGGAGGTCGCAAGGCTGTACTTGATATTGATCAGCCCTTCGTAGACGTACGGGAGGTTATCCGGCCAGGGGTCGTTGTTCCCGCGTCCGAAGTTGATCGGCGTGTCGTCCTCCACGGTGGCCCAGGTGATCACGCCCTCCTGCATGGCGGGACCGTAAACGGCGAGGGGCTTGATCGAGGATCCCGGCGGACGCATGGTCTGCGTGGCGTAGTTGAGGATCCGGTTTTCCGTTTTGACGCCGCGTGCGCCGACGACGCCGAGCAGATCCCCCGTCTGCGGGTCGCAGACGCACATCGCGCACTCGGCGGCAACGCCGCTGGTGTTGGCGGGAAAATACTCGTCGTGGGTGAACGCCTCTTCCATGATGCTCTGGATCCGGGGATCCATCAGCGTATAGATCTGCAGACCGCCGTTCCAGACGAGGGAGCTGGCGGCGCTGCGGGTCATGTTCTTCTGCTCGACCAGATCGTTGATCACGTCGGAGATGACGGTATCCGTATACCAGGAATTGGTGGAGATAGTATCGGACGCGGGGTTCTGGAAATTCAGGACCAGCTTTTCCTTGACGATCTGGATGTCTTTGACCTTCTCGTTTTCCCCCACCGTCACGATAATGTCGGTGTACGCTTCCTCATATTCTTCCTCGGAGATGCAGCCGAATTCCAGCATAAAATCGAGAATCAGATTCCGGCGGTAGGCGTTGTTTTCCGGGTTCTGCACCGGGTCATAGCGGGTGGGAGCGTTGGTGATCGACGCGATGCAGACGCACTCGATCAGACTGAGCTCGCTGACGTCCTTGTTAAAATAGGTGTTCGCCGCCGCCTGAACGCCCTCGCACCGCTGGGAGAGCGGAACGATATTGAGATACATCTCGAGGATCTCGTCTTTTGTCTTGACCTTTTCCAGATTCAGCGCCATCAACATCTCCTGGACCTTGCGCTGGATCGTCACGTCGTCGTAATGCGTCGTGTTTTTGATCAGCTGCTGCGTGATCGTGGAGCCGCCGCCGGCGGAGCTGTCAAACCCGAGGAAAAAGTTGAGCACGGCCTTGGAAGAGCGGATCCAGTCCACCCCCTTGTGATCGTTGAAGCGCTTGTCTTCGATCGAAATAAACGCCTGCTGCAGGTGCTTCGGGATCGAGGAGAGGGGCGCCCAAAGGCTGTTCTTTTCCCCGATCAGACGCTGGTTTTCGATTTCCACCGCTTCCCCGATCCGGTTGGCCCGGTCGGAAAACTCGTAATAATAAAGCTGGGTGGTGTGGGAGGTCCCGCCGGTCACGAAGAGCGATTCGTCCACGGTCGAATCCACGTAGTTGCGGATATAGATGGCAAACGCCGTCCCCGCGATGATCCCCGTGAGGATCCCGATCAGAAGCACGGTGAGAACGATATTGATCAAAACCGTAAAAACGCGCAGAAAGACGCGCCGGACGATATCAGCCGCTTTGATCAGCTCTTCGCCCCAGTCGGTCTTCGTTTTGGCCGGTTTTTTGTAACGTAACGATTTCAGATCCACGGTCGACGGTCCTTTCCCAAAGATTACTGTTATTGTAACCCATTATTTTGAATAAATTATGAACTTCCGTAAAGAATAATGAAAAAAGAATCGGAAGGACACAAAAAATGAAAGCGTTCTTAAAAAAACTGATCTGCCGCCCCGTCCGGCTTGCCGCCGCCTTCTGCGTGATCTGCTGCGCGGCCTCCGCGTCGCTGTCCGTTTCTTCCTATTCCCGCTTCCCCGACGCGGCGGAAGCCGCCGGGGAAACCGCCGCGAAAGAAAGCGCGGAGGCGCCCGCCTCTGCCGCAAGCAAGGCCGACGCGCTTTATCTCGTCAAGGAATACGAAGGCAAGGTATGCGTATTCCGCTGTCCGGAGGAAACGGAGGAAGAAAGGCTCGACGTTTACGTCTATTCCCTTCCCGAGAGCGACCGCCGCTATCTGAAACAGGGGATCTACCTGTATTCTGGCCGGGCGCTCTGCTCCCTGATCGAGGACTACTCCGACTGATAGAGAACGACGACGTTGTCCCGCCCGAGAAGGGCGGTCAGCTCGCGCAGGAGAACGGGATCGAGATCGGCGCCGTAGTTTTTTACGGCGTGATAGCGTTTTTCGAGCGAATCGTAAAACAGCACCCGCGTCCCGCCGCAGAAGATCTCGACGAGGTTTTTCGCTTTTTTGGCGGCGGGAGAATCGATCCCGGGAACGCGCAAACAGAGCTTTTCCGGAATCTTCTCCTTTTGCGGAGCCGGTGCGTCCGGACGACGGACGGGGGCGGGAGCCTCCGCCTGCGCGAGCGTGACCGGCTTTTGCGCGCGCGCCATCACGGCGCGGTACATCATCGCCGATGCCCCGCCGAAAGAGGGCGGGATCATGCCCGCTCCCCCGGCGGAGAAGGGGGCGTTCGTTTTTTCTTTTGCGTTGCGCGAGAGAGGGGTAACGGCGTTCACAAGCAGCTTCGGCTGTTCGTTTTCCTTCTCGCAGATCTCGCCGGTGAGAAGCAGCGCGCTCTCCGGACGGATGAGGGATCGACACCGCTCGTAGAGTTTGGGGAATATCATCGCCTCGATTTCGGCGTAGCGGTCCTCAAACTGCAAAAACGCCATAGCGTCGCCTTTTTTGGTGATCTTTTCGGTTACCTTTGCGACGATCCCGAGAACGGAAACGGTCCGACGGTCGTTTCCCCGCTCTCCGTCTCCGTTTAAGATCTCGGAGATCTCGACGTGCTCAACGCTCCCCTCCGCCTCGGAGTATTCGTCGAGGAGATGCCCGGAAAAATACATCCCCGAGCTTTCTTTTTCCATCGCGAGCTTTTCTCTTGCCGAATACTCCGGGATCTCCGGATAGCGGAACACCGCGGGCGCCAGCTCCTCGTAGGAGCTGAACAGATCGAGCTGTCCCGCCGTGCCGCGGCGGCCCGCGTCGTTTTTTTGATCGAGAAGCGTTTCGTACGAGGCGATCAGGCGGGAGCGGTACACGCCGAGCGAGTCAAAAGCCCCGCACTTGATCAGCATCTCAAGCTGCTTTTTGTTGAGGCTGACGCCGGCGGCGATCATGCGGTCAAGGAAGTCTTCAAACCCGGCAAAGCGCTTTTTATTCCGCTCCTCCACGATCGACTGCACAAGCGAGGCGCCGATCCCCTTGACGGCGAGAAGTCCGAATCGGATCCCCTTGCCGCTTACCGTAAACCCGACGCCGCTTTCGTTGATGTCGGGGGCAAGGACCGGGATCCCGTATTTCCCGCATTCGGAGATATACGCGGCGGTGGAGGGGAAATCCCCGAGGACCGAGGAGAGCAGCGCCGCCATATAGTATTTGGTATAATGCGCCTTCAGATAGGCGGTGCGGTACGCGGTGATGCCGTAGCAGACGGCGTGGCTCTTATTAAAGGCGTATTTCGCAAAGTTCGCCATATCCGCGTAAATATCCTCCGCGGCGGCCCGGTCGACGCCGTTCTCGACCGCCCGCTCGACGAAGTTCTGTCCTTCCCGCTCCATCACGTCGGTCTTTTTCTTCGACATGGCGCGCCGGACGATATCCGCCTGCCCGTAGCTGTATCCCGCCAGCCGGCGGAAGATCTGCATCACCTGCTCCTGATAGACGATGCAGCCGTGCGTGGATCCGAGGATCTCTTTGAGCGCCGGGTGGCGGTAGGAGACCTTTTCCGGGTGGTGGCGGCATTCGATATACCGCGGGATCGACTCCATCGGTCCGGGGCGGTAGAGGGCGATCGCCGCGATCACGTCGTCGAGCGTTTCCGGGGCAAGGCGAACGAGGACCTGCTTCATCCCCGCGGACTCGAGCTGGAAGATGCCGGAGGTGCGCCCCTCCGCGATCAGGCGCAGCGCCTTTTTGTCATTTTCCGGAACGAGAGAAACGTCAAAATCCGGCTCGTCCGCGCGGATCATATCCTCCGCCGTCCGGATGATCGTCAGATACCGGAGCCCGAGGAAGTCGATCTTGACGAGCCCGAGCGCCTCCACGTTGTCCTTTTCGTACTGGGTGACGATCGTATCCCCGTTTTTGGCGACGGGGAGATAGTCGGTCACCGGCCGGTCGGTGATCACGACACCGGCGGCGTGGGTGGAGGCGTGGCGCGGCATCCCCTCAAGCGAGGCGGCGATATCCACCATCTGTTTGACGGTCGCGGAAGACCGGTAGAGATCGGAAAACTCCTTGGCCTGCATCACGTCGTCGAGAGAGACTTTCATCATCTGCGGGATCGCCTTGGCGACCTCGTCCACCTCGGCGTAGGAAACGCCGAGCGCGCGTCCGACGTCGCGGATCGCCGCGCGAGGGGCGAGCGTATCGAACGCGATGATCTGGGAGACGTGATCCTCCCCGTATTTTTCGTTGACGTAACGGAGCACTTCCTCGCGCCGGATCTGGCAGATGTCGATATCAAAATCCGGCATCGAAACGCGCTCCGGGTTGAGAAACCGCTCAAAAAGCAACCCGTATACCAGAGAATCGACCTCGGTGATCCCGATCAGATAGGAAACGAGACTGCCGGCGCCCGAGCCTCTGCCAGGCCCCACGGGGATCCCCTGTTTTTTTGCCCAGACCACAAAGTCCCGCACGATGAGAAAATACTCGCAGAACCCCATCTTTTCGATGATGGAAAGCTCGTGTTCGATCCGCTCGGCGTAGGCCTCGCGCGGATGGAGAGAAAAATCGATCGACCCCTCCGCCGCGCGGCGCTCCAACCCTTCTTCTGCAAAACGGCGGAGCATCCCGGCGGGCGTTTCCGCTCCGGTATCGAAGGTGGGCAGCTTCAGCTTCCCGAACTCAAAACGGTAGGAGCAGGCGTCCGCGATCCGGCGGGTATTCTCCAGCACCTCGGGATGCGAGGGGAACATCAGCGCCATATCGTCCCCCGTCTTGAACCAGAACTCGTCCGTCTCAAAGCCGAGAGGGCTCCCCTCGGCAACGAGGCTGTTCGTCTGGATGCAGGTGAGGACCTTCTGCGTATACGCGTCTTCTTTTCTCAGATAGTGCACGTCGTTGGTGCACACGACGGGGATCCCCGTTTTTTCGGCGATCGCAAAGATCCCCTGATTGACCGCGGCCTGCTCGGGGATGCGGTGATCCTGCACCTCGAGATAGAAGTTCTCTTCCCCGAAGACGCGCCGCAGGTAGAGCGCGTAGCGCTCCGCCTCCTCAAAGTTCCCCGCCGCGATCTGCCGCGGGATATACCCGGCGAGGCAGGCGGAAAGCGCGATCAGCCCTTCCGCGTGCCGCTCGAGCATCGCGTTGTCGGTACGCGGCTTGACGTAAAAGCCGTTTACGTACGCGTCAGAGACAATTTTGCAGAGGTTGCGGTACCCCTCCTCGTTTTTGGCAAGGAGGATCAGGTGATGGCCGGAGGAATCCTTCTTCCCTTCTTTTTTCAGGCGGGAATCGGGCGCCACGTAGACCTCGGAGCCGATGATCGGCTTCACTCCCTCCGCTTCGCAGGCGCGGAAAAAGTCCACCGCGCCGAAAAGCGAGCCGTGATCGGTGATCGCGACCGCGTCCTGGCCGGCTTCTTTTGCCGCCTTCGGAATGTTTTTGATCCGGCAGGCGCCGTCAAGCAGACTGTATTCGCTGTGCAGATGCAGATGGACAAAATCCCGCATAGGCGCCTCCTTTCCGTGTTTTACTTCTTTTCCGATTGCCGCGTTTCGCGGGCAAACGCCATGATCTTCTCCAGCCGGTGGTACATCCCGGATTTGGAAACCGGCGGGTTAAAGAGCATCCCCAGCCGTTCAAGAGAGAGCGAGGGGTTCTCCATCCGCGCCTTCGCCGTTTCCTGCAGCTCGGGCGGCAGATGGGAGAGCTTGCCCTCCTCGGAGAGACGGCGGATCGTTTTGGTCTGATTTTGCGCGGCGTCGACCGTCTTCTGGATGTTGCTCGTGATAAAATTGGACGCGCGATTGGCGTCGTTTCGGGCGTCTTTTTCGATCCCCGCGTTCAGATATTCAAAATAGCAGAGCTTCGCGCCGAGGATCGCGATCGCGTCCTCGATCGCCTGCCTTTTTTTCAGATAGAGATAGTGCCGTCCGCGGCGCTTCCCGGCGGAAAGCGCGATCCCGGCGGACGCCGCCGCCGTTTTGGCGGCAAGGCACCGCTCGAACCCAGGCGCCGCGATCTGGAAATAGTTGCTTTCGGTCGGCGCGTTGATCCCGCCTCCGCCGAGAAACATCCCCCGCACGGCGAGAGCGGCGCAGTCGGGGCAGCGGAGGGCGGAAAGGAGGGTCTCCGGCTGTGCGAGAAAACGAGCCGCGGCCCGGGAGGAAAACGAGAGCGATACGGATCCTCCCGCCCGCCTTTTCTCCTCCGGCTCGCGGGTAAACTGCTCGCGGATGAGTTTTCCCACCAGCGGGGCGAGCTCCTCGCGCAGGGAAAGGGAAACCGTCTCCCCGTCAAGCGAGGCGCCGGAGAGCAAAAGCCCGAACACTTCGGCCCTGCGGCAGCATTGCTTTTTTACCTCGAGATCGCAAAGCTCCTCTTTCAACCGGAGGGAAAACGGCGCGCGTTCCTGTTTATCCAAGAAACTCCACCTCTCTGTGTATCTCCACGCCGTACCGCTTTTTCAGCGTCAGACGGACGATCTCGGAGAGTTCATAGATGTCGTGCGCGCTTGCGCGTCCCCGGTTGATGAGAAACCCGGCGTGCTTTTCGCTGATCTGCGCGTCGCCGACCGAAAAGCCCTTCAGCCCCGCCTCGTCGATCATCTGCGCGGTAAAATGCCCCTCACACCGTTTGAAAAAGCTGCCGGCGCTCGGGTATTCAAGCGGCTGCTTCTCCTTGCGCGCCTCCCGGTTTTTCTTCATCGCGGCGGAGATCTCCTCCCGATCGCCGCAAACGAGGCGGAGCGTGCAGGAAAGGATAACCAGATCCTTCTCCTCCATAAAGAGGCTGTGGCGGTAAGCGTACCGGCATTCGGAAGCGGGCAGCTCGCGGACCGTCCCGTCCCGCATATCGAGACAGGCAACGCTCTCGAGAACGGCCGCCGTCTCGCCGCCGTATGCCCCCGCGTTCATATAGCAGGCGCCCCCGACGGTGCCGGGGATTCCGGAGGCAAACTCAAGCCCGGAGAGCCCCGCTTCGCAGACGGCGCCGGCAAGAGCGGAGAGCATCACGCCCGCGTCCGCCTTCACCTCCGTCCCCGAGATGCGGATCTCCCGCACCTCCTCCGTCCGCACGACAACGCCGGAAAAACCGCTGTCGGAGACGACAAGATTGGAGCCGTGGCCGAGAACGGCGCGGCGCACCGGAAACCGCCGCAGCAGACGCAAAACGGAGACAAGCGCGTCCCGGTTTTTCGGCAGGACGCAGAGAGCGGCGTTCCCTCCCGCCTTCATGGTGGTCTTTTCCCCGAGGGGGTAGTCCTCGATCACCTCCGCCGAAGCGATCTCCCGCCGGCAAGCGGCGGCAAACTCTCTGATCAAATCTGTCATCTTATTCCGATCCTTATTCCAGTCCGGTCTCTTCGCTTATGAGATCCTTTGCGGCTCTGCGCTGCGCGTCGGTGATGCTGATGCCGCCGAGGATGCGCGCCAGTTCGTCGATCCTCTCGAGACGGTCAAGCTCCCGGACGTGCGATTCGTATTGTCCGTCTTTCAAAAGTTTAAGCACTTTGACGTGGGTTTGTGCAAGCGAGGCGATCTGCGCGGAGTGCGTCACGCAGAAAACCTGCGCGTTTTGCGCGGTCTCCTTCAGTTTGATCCCGATCTTGCGCGCCGTCCGGCCGGAAACGCCGGCGTCCACCTCGTCGTAAATGATCGTGGCGACCGCGTCCGCTTCACAGAAGACGGACTTTGCCGCCAGCATGATGCGGGAAAGCTCGCCGCCGGACGCGATCTTTGAGAGGGGTTTCGGCACTTCCTCCTCCCCTCCGGCAAGCAGAAAGGAGATCTCGTCCGCTCCGTTCTGCGTATAGAGCGTTTTCCCGTCCTCCGTCCGTTTGGGGGAAACGGAAACGAGAAAGCGCACGTTCGGCATATCAAGGAAATCCAGCTGCGAGCCGATCCCGGCGGAAAGGGCGAGCGCCGCTTCCAGTCTTGCCTCCGTCAGCGCCGCCGCCGCCGTTTCCAGCTCCCGGTACGCGGCCGAGAGCGCCTTTTCCCGCTCCTCCGTCTCGCCCTCCGCGTTTTCAAGAAGCGAAAGACGGTCTTTGGTCTCCTCGAGCAGCCGCAAAAGCTGCGGGACGTCGGCGCGGTATTTCTTTTTCAGTCGTTCGATCCGGTCAAGGCGGCTTTCCAGCGCGGTGAGCAGTTCGGTGGGATTGCCGGAGGGCGCGCCGGAGATGCGCACCGCCGTCTCGGAAATATCTTCAAGCTCGTATTTGATCGTTTCCAGGCGCTCGGCGAGCACGGCGTATTCGGGGGAAACGTCGGAGAGACCGCGGAGAGCGGAAGCGGAGCGATCCACCACGTAAACCGCGTTTACCTTTTCCCCGCCCGTGAGCGCGCGATGAACGAACGAGGTCTGCTTTTCGATGCGCTCGGCGTTCTGGAGGAGGATCCGTTCGGCAAGGAGCTTTTCTTCCTCTCCCTCCTTCAGCTTTGCGCCGGCAAGATCGTTTGCGCGGAACGAGAGCATCTCCCGCTCCTCGTCCGCCCGCGCTGTGTCGCGCTTCAGATCGGCGAGCGCCTGCTCCGCTTCTTTGTATCGGGCAAAGGAGAGACGATACGCCTCTTTTTCCTTTTCGTCTTTTGCGTACCGGTCGAGCATATCCGCCTGCGCGGCTTCCTGCGTCAGGCTCCAGTTATCCTGCTGTCCGTGAATGTTGATGAGAGAACCGACCGCTTCCTTATACACGGAAAGCGGGACCTGCCTGCCGTTGATCCGGCAGACGGAACGCCCGTCCGAGGAGAGCGAACGGGAGAACATCGCCTCGTCCTCCTCCGGCCCGAGCCCGTTTTCGGCAAGCACGGTCCGGCAGGCGGAGGAGAGACCGACGAAATACCCGGAAACGAGAGCGGAGTCCGCCCCCGTCCGGATCATATTTTTGTCCGCCCGCGATCCGCAGAGCAGACCGATGCCGTCGATCAGGATGGATTTTCCCGCGCCCGTCTCTCCTGTGAGGACGGTAAAGCCTTCGTGAAAATCCAATTCTGTTTTTTTGATGACCGCAAGGTTTTCAATGTGCAGAGAAGCGAGCATAACGCGCCCTTCTTTCCTTTTCGTCAGCCGAGGCTGCGGATGCGCTGGCGCAGCTGCGGGCCGAGCGTTTCCGCGGCGCTCACCGTCCGCATGACTACGATGATCGCGTCGTCCCCCGCCACACAGCCGAGGATCTGCGGGTCGTCGATCCCGTCGATCGCCGCGGCGATCGCCTGCGCCATCCCGGGAAAGGTCTTGATGATGATCTGATTCATCGCCCAGTCCACCTTGACGATGGATTCCGAGAGCGCGTTCTGGAACTTCAGATTTCCGCCCTCGTAAATCTGCGGAACGACGTATTTATAACCGCCTTTTCCCGTCGATACCTTCGTGATCTTCAGCTCCCGGATATCGCGGCTGATGGTGGCCTGCGTCACGTCAAAGCCGAGCTCGCGGAGGCGGGTGATCAGCTCCTCCTGCGTCTCGATATCGTAACGCTCCACCATTTCAAGGATCTTATCCTGGCGTTTGTTTTTCATCTTGGCTCCTTCAGTTGATCTTCCGTTTCAGAACGGAGAAAAAGCGGTTGTCCTTCAGTTTGATCATCTTCGCGGTGTACGGGGAAACGCGGCACTCGACCGAGGCGCCCCGCGGCACCGGGACGGAGATCCGCCCGTCCACCGTCAGAAGAACGCTCTCCTCCCGTTCGCAGCGGTTTTTCACCGTCATCACCGCGTCGCCCGCAAAAACAAGCGGCGTTGCCGCGGGAGAAACGGGGCAGATCGGAACGACCGAAAGACAGCGCAAAAGCGGATCGAGCACCGGGCCGCCCGCCGACATGGCGTAGGCGGTGGAACCGGTCGGGGTGGAAAGGATCAAACCGTCGCAGCGATAAAGGGAAACCTCCCGGTCGCCGCAGGCAAGGGAAAGATCCAGCAGGCGGCGTCCGGCGCCGCAGGAGATCACGGCGTCGTTGAGGGCGGCCTCGCAGGCGGAAACCCGCCGTCCGTTTTCCGCTACGGAGACGGCCAGCGTCATCCGCTTCTCGATCTCATAGTCGCCGGAGGAGAGCCGGTCGAGCGTCCGGTATTCCTCCGGCTCCAGCTCCGTCATAAAGCCGAGCCGGCCGAGGTTGATCCCCAGCATGGGGCACCCCGCCGGAACGGTATACCGGGCGGCGCGCAGGATCGTTCCGTCCCCGCCGAGCAGCACGGCGCAGTCGGCGCCGCGATAGAGCGCGTCCGGCTCGCCGCAGCCTTCAAAGGCGGCGTTCTCCTCCGCGTACTCCAGCGGAACGCGGACCGAAAAGCCCCGCTCGAGAAGATACGCCCCCACCAGGCGGAAGGTCGCCAGACCGGCGTCCTTGACGGGATTGGTATTCAATGCTACGGTTCGGATCGGTTTTTCTTTCATATCGCCCTTTCATCGGTCGCGGGCAAGCTCTTTCAGCCCGTCCCGCCGGAAGGCCGGTTTCCCGCCTTCCCGTGTTTTTTCAAGAAAACAAAGATATTCCGTGTTTCCGTCGCCGCCTTTGATCGGGGAAACGGAAAACGCGCGCGGCGTCAGTCCGACGCCGGGGAGAAAGTCGTAGACCCGCTCCAGCGCTTTCAGGCGTTTTTCGGCGCCGCGGACCACGCCTTTGGAAACGGACTTCGCGTCGAGCTCAAACTGCGGCTTGATCAGCGCAACGATCCTGCCGCTTTCCCCGAGCAGAGGGGGGATCGCCGGCAGTACGTAGGTCAGCGAGATAAAGGAAAGATCCATCACGGCGAGATCGTAGCCGTCGCCCACGTCCTCCCGGGTCATGTAGCGGGCGTTGAGACCTTCCACCGACCGGACGCGGGGATCCGCGCGGAGCGAGGGCGCGAGCTGATCGCGTCCGCAGTCCACGGCGGTAACCGACGCCGCGCCCTTTTTGAGCAGGCAGTCGGTAAAGCCGCCGGTCGACGCGCCGACGTCGAGGCAGTGCATCCCGGCGGGGTCAATGCCGAAATCGGAAAGAGCGGCAAGGAGCTTTACCCCGCCGCGCCCGACAAAGCTCTCCGTGAGCCGGACGATCGAAAAAACGGTATCCTCCGGCAGATCGGCCGAAGGTTTTTTGACCGGCTTGCCGCCGGCGTAAACGCAGCCCTCCCGGATCATCTGCTGCGCTTTTGAGCGGCTTTCCGCAAGGCCGGAGCCGTAAAGCAGCGCGTCGGCGCGCATCTCAGCAGGTCCTTGCGAGGAGCCGGTCCGCAAAAGAAAGAAGCAGCTCCGTACCGGGATACTTGCGGATCGCGTCCTTCCCTTTTTCTGTCAGCTTCGCGGCGTAGGCGAGCGCCTCTTCGGGCGTCATAAAACGGAGAAAGGTCGCCAGATCCCGCGCGCGGTCGCTGCCCGACTCGCCCGCGTCCAAAAGATCGTCCGTCACCTGGAACGCCTGCCCGATCGCTTCCGCGTACGCGGCAAAATCCCGCGTTTTTTCAGCGGACGCGCGCGCGGCAAGCGCGCCGAGTTCGGCGGCCGCAACGATCAGCCGCCCCGTTTTGAGCCGCTGAAGCGTTTTCAGCTCCTCAAGGGAAATCCGCCGGCCCTCGGAAAGAAGATCCAGCGTCTGCCCCGAGGCGATCCCCTGCCATCCTCCCGCCTCCGAGAGAACGGATACGGCCTCGGCGGCGCGATCCGCGTCGCCTGCCGCCGCCCGGAAAGCGAGCGCGATCAGCGCGTCTCCCGCCATCAGGGCGATCGCGGGACCGAACTGTTTGTGGCAGGAAGGTTTTCCCCTGCGGATATCGTCGTTATCCATCTCCGGCATATCGTCGTGCACGAGAGAGGAGGCGTGAAGCAGCTCGAGCGCGCAGGCGTAGTCGAGCGCGTCCGTTCCGGGCGCGAGGATCCGCGCGATCTCCAGACAGAGAAAGGCGCGTACCCGTTTCCCTCCGCCGAGGACGGCCCAGCGCATCGCCTCGCCGAGAAGAGGGGCGTGCGTTCCGACGTCGGCAAGCCAGCGCACGGAAAGCGCCTGTTCGACCGCGTCGGCGTCCTCCCGGATCCGGAGGGTCAGATCGTTTTCTTCAATCGGTTTCATCGGCGGAAAGATCCTTGATCTTTTTTTCGGCGGCGGTCAGCTCGTCGCTGCAGCGGCGCACAAGGGAGATCCCCTCCTCAAAAAGCGCAAGCGAATCGGAGAGCGGCGCGTTCCCGGTCTCCAGCTGTCTGACGACTTCTTCCAGCCGTTTCATCGCGTCTTCAAACGACAGTTTCTTTTCCGGCATTTCGGTTTTCCTCCAGGATTTTGATTTCTTCGGCTCTCGCCTTGACGGTCCCGTCGCAAAAACGCAGGAAAAGCGTTTCGCCCGGGACAACATCCTTTGCCCGCATCACCGTTTTTCCCTTTTCGTCCGCGGCAAAGGAATAGCCGCGGGAGAGGACGGAGAGCGGGTCGAGCGCCGCGAGAGAGGCGGAAAGCTCGGAAAAGCGGGTCGCCTTCTCGTTCCGGATCCGGCGGATCGCCTCCCGGAGCGTTTGCTCGCGGTGGGCGAGATCCGCCCGGCGCGCCTCGATCGGGGCGGTCGGACTTGTTAAAACCGGGCGGCCGGCAAGAGAGTCAAGCCATTGCCGGCGGTCCGCCAGTTTACTTTCCAGCGAACGGAGGAGCCGGCTCCGTTCGGACGCGATCTGCCGCATAAGCGTCTGCGCGTCCGGAACGGCAAGCTCCGCAGCGGCGGAGGGCGTCGGCGCTCGGCAGTCGGCGGCGAAATCCGCGAGGGTAAAGTCCGTTTCGTGCCCGACGCAGCTGATCACGGGGATCCGGCAGGCGGCGATGTCCCGGCAAAGGGCCTCGTCGTTGAACGCCCAGAGATCCTCCGCCGAGCCTCCGCCCCGTCCGATCAGGATCACCTCGGCCTGCCCGTCCTCCTGCATCCGGCGGAGGGCGGCGCGCAGTTCTCCGGGCGCCTCCGCGCCCTGGACTGAGGCGGCGGAGAACACGATCTGCACCGAGGGACAGCGGCGTTTGAGAATGGAAATCATATCGCGCACGGCGGCGCCGGTCCGGGAGGTGATCACCCCCACCGCTTTCGGAAAAGCGGGGAGCGGCCGCTTGCGCGCGGGATCGAACAGACCTTCGTCCGTCAGTTTTTTCTTGAGCTTTTCATACTGCTCCCACAAAGCGCCCGCGCCGGAGCGAAGGAGCCGGAAGCAGTACAGCTGATAAGAGCCGTCGCGCGGATAGACGGAGATCCTGCCGTACGCGCGGACGGCGTCGCCGTTTTTCGGCTCGAAGGTCAGCGTTTCGGCGGCGGAGCGGAACATCACGCAGCGGAGCTGCCCTTCGGCGTCTTTGAGTGAAAAATAAAGATGCCCGGAAGGATACTGCCGCTTGAAGTTGGAGATCTCCCCCTCCACGGCGACCGTGGAGAGGACGGGATCCCCTTCTATCAGGTCTTTGAGATAGCGGTTGACCTGTGATACGGTAAGTGCGGCTTCAAGCTCCATACCCGTCTCCCTGTTCGGCAAGCCAGCGATCCCGCGCGAGCAGCGCGATCCCGACCGCGTTGTCCGCGGAAAGCTCCGGCGGGGCAAACGCGATCCCCTTGATCCCGGCGAGGCGCCGTTTGATGATGGAGTTGCTCATCACGCCGCCGGCGCAGAGGACCGGCATCGCGCCGAACGAGGCAAGCTGCGCCTCGATGATCCACTTCAGCGACGCGGCGATAAACTCCAGAACGAATAACGAGGTGCGGGCTTTGTCCCCGTACCGGAGATAATCCTTTTCCGCCAGATTTTGCAGACCGGAAAGATTGAAAGTCCGGTCGTGAACGGAGATCCGAGGCCGCGGCAGCGTACCCGTGCAGGTCAGCGCCGCTTCCTCGAGATACCGTCCGCAGGGGAACGGAAAGCCAAGCATCACGCCGGTACGGTCGATCGCCTGCCCGGCGCACAGATCAAGCGTGCCGCCGGTGATGCGGGTATCGTAGCCGTCCGGCGTTTTCTTTGCGAGGAGCATCTCGGTCGTCCCGCCGGACACGTGCAGCGCGGTAAAGCGCCCCTCCGGCTCCAGCCCGGCGCCGGAGAGCGCGGCGCGGATATGCCCCGCCTGATGCGAAAAGCGGAAAAGCGGGATCCCGGCGGACGAGGCGGCGGCGGAAGCCGCGGAGACCCCGGCGAGAAAACAAGGCATATAGGAGCCCTCCGCGTCGCGCGGACGGGCGGAAACGCCGATCGCGGCGACCCGGAAGCGGGAGAGGAGCGCGGCGTTTTCCTCAAAGAGCGCGGGCAGATTTTTCGTATGCTCAAAGAGGGCGTTCTGCTGCCGGAGACCGACCTCCCCTTCTTTGACCGGAAGCAGGCGCTTCGCGTTCAGAAGGATCGCGCCGTCCGCCGCTGTCAATGAAAGCGAGGTCGTATAGTTGCTGGTATCAAGACCGAGGAACGCGGTTTCCATTCACGCCTCGCAGCCGTTTGCCTTGGCAAGCGTGTTGAGGATCCCGTTGAGAAACGGCGCGGCGCCGTCCTCGGCGTACGCTTTCGCCAGCTCCACCGCCTCGTTGATCGCGATGCTGTACGGAAGTCTTTCCTTCGCGTAGAGCAGCTCGTAGACCGCGAGACGGAGGATCGCGAGGGTCACGGCGGAGATGCGCTCCGTGCTCCACCCCTCGGCGTATTCGTTGATCTTTTTGTCGATCTCGTCGAGATGGCCGCAAATCCCGAAAAAGCAGGCGGTGATATACGGATCGTCTCCGATCTCCCGTTCTTCTGCGGCCAGACGGAAAATCTCCTCCGGCGTTTCGGCGGGGTCATGAAAGCCCCGTTCGTAAACCAGCCCGATGATCGCTTCTCTTGCGGCTCTTCTGCTTTGCATAATACGTCCTTATCCGTTTACTATTACTTTTTTATAATTATACATACTAAAACAATAAAAGTCAACGCCGCGGGGGAAATATCGGGAGAAAATCCGCTGTTTTCTCCCGTTGCCGTATTCCTTTTCAGAAGAAAAGGCAATCCCGTTTTGTTCCCTCCCCCGCGGCGCCTGCATAGTCTGTCAATGCGGCAATTCTTTTGCCGCGGAGGGAAATCATGCAACGTTCTATTATCACGTTAGGCTCACAGACAAACGCGCTCAAGGCGCAAAAGCTGCTGCGCGAACACAGGATCCGCAGCGACCTCGTCAAACACGATTCCTCCCGCGCGGGCCGCGGCTGCGTCTATTCGCTCCGCGTCGACACGCGGGACCTCCCTTCCGCCGTTCTCTTTCTCGACGAGCGCAATATTCCCTATGAAACAAGCCCGGGAGACCGCTTTTGAAACCGCTCGTCTATCTCGATAACGCCGCGACCTCCTACCCGAAGCCCGAGTCGGTCTATGCCGCCGTGAGCTCCTCCCTCAGGCTCTGCGCGGGCAATCCGGGCCGGAGCGCCCACAAAGCCGCCGTCGCTTCCGCCGCCGCGGTATACAAAGCGAGGGAGATCCTCGCCGAATACTTCGGCGCCGACGAGCCGGAGCGGGTCGTTTTTACGCTGAACGCCACTCACGCACTTAATACCGCGATCAAGGGGATCGTCCGGGGCGGAGGGTGCGTCCTCATCTCCGACGTGGAGCACAACGCCGTTTTCCGCCCGCTCTCCAGGCTGGAACGCGAGAAAAAGATCCGGATCAAAACCTTCAGCACCTCCCCTTCCGATCCGGCTCGCGGCTTTTCCTCCTTCTGCGAGGCGCTGACCCCCGACGTTGTCTGCGTCGTTATGACCGGCGCGTCCAACGTGGACGGCAGGATCCTCCCGTACCGGGAAGCGGCCGCAAAATGCCGGGAACGGGGGATCCCCTTTATCCTCGACGCGTCTCAGCTTGCGGGGCACGAAGCGATCGAAGTCGACCGTTTCGGGATCACGGCGCTCTGCGCGCCGGGGCACAAAGGGCTTCTCGGCCCGATGGGGAGCGGGATCCTCATCCTCGGGAAAAACGCACCCCGGCTCGACACCCTGACCGAGGGCGGAAACGGTTACAATTCCGGCGAACGGGAAATGGGGGACCTGCTCCCCGAACGCTACGAAGCTGGCACGGTCGCGGTGCCGGCGATCGCCGGGCTCGCCGCCGGCGCAAAGTATCTTTTGCATACGGGAAAGGAGGCGGTCCGTTCGGCAGAAATCCGCCTCAAAGCCAGGCTCCTTGAGATCCTCTCGTCCTTCCCCGAGCTCGCCGTGTACGCGGCAAGCGGTCCGATCCCCGTCGTTTCGGTCGCGGCGCGGGACCGCTCACCCGCCGCGCTCGCGAAAGAGCTCGCCGATCGCGGCGTATGCACGCGGGCGGGACTTCACTGCGCGCCGCTCGCGCACAAAGCGCTCGGCACGCTGGAGGCGGGCGGCACCCTGCGCGTCAGCGCGGGCCTCTTGAACACCGAAAACGATCTGACCCGCTTCTGCGCCGCGCTGAAGACCGCGCTGAAGAAAAAAGGCACGGAGTGATCCGTGCCTTTTTGTCTTCTCTTTTACGCGTCCGCGTTCCACGCCGCGTGGTCGGAATTGGTGTACCAAGCCTTGTAAACCGCGGTAAACGATTTTTCGTTGTCCGCGTTGACCGCCGCTTTGTAGGTTTCGTTGTTCAGGATCTCGGTCTTGGCGGTATTGAAGAAATCGTCGATCTCTTCCTGGGTCTTGCAGGCTTCCAGCCGGGCTTGATACTCAGCGCTGAGCTCGTCGATCTTTTGGCGGAGCTCGGGATCCACGTCGTTCCAGACGGTGCAAAGCCCGGTCAGCGGGAAAATCACCGCCTCGGCGTTCTGGATTTTGCCGTCCTTCCAGGCGTCCGCGCCCATCGACTCCTCCGGATACGCCATAAAGACGTTGCCGGTATCGGTGAGGTTCATCAGATAGTTGTCGTTCAGGCGCTTGACCGTTCCGTCGTCGTTGAGAGTGTAGTGGACGTCCTTGACGCCGTACTGGAGAACGTTACGGATCTCGGAGGTGGTGTTGAGGAGGGTGATGATCTCCATCGAGCGCTTGAGGTTGCCGGTATACGCGCTGACGCCGAAGAAGGAGGAATAAAGCTCCTGATCGTCCGCGACCGGCTTGCGGATCACGTTGACGTAGTAATCGTCTTCATACTGACGGCGCAGAGCGTAATCGCCCTTGACGACGCCGACGCCGAACTCTTCCGAATCGGTTTTGGCAAAATAACCCTCGTTTTCATACTTGCGCATCAGCGCGATATGATCTTTATACTGAGCGAGCTGGAAGGGGGTAAGGAGCGAGAAGCGCGGGTTGGAAGAGGGCTCCTGCTGCGCGGACAGATTGCAGGTGGATGCGATCACGCTGAAATCGGCGCCGCTGAGGTCGGCGTTCCAGAAGTAGGTCGTCAAAGCGTTAAAAGGCGCCTTGACGGGAGCGACCGGCTCGTTGTTCTGCTTGATGTCTTCCACAAAGGAAATGCAGTCCGTGAAGTTCGTGACGGAACCCGGATAGAGATAATACTTGTCTGCGAGTTTTTTATTGAGAAGGAGATAGGTGTACTCGCCGATCACGTGGTTGTTCGGGATCGCGTAGACGCTCTTGTCGATCTTCGTATAATCGAAGAATTTGGAATTGATGTAATCGGTCAGGGATTTGGAAGAACCGGTGGAGGAAATCTCCTCGTCCAGCTTGGTCAGTCTTCCCGCCGAGACAAGGCTGCTCAACTGATCGTAGCCCTGGATCAGAATGATATCGACCTGGCTCTCCGGGATCTCCGGATACTTGAGCTCGACCACGCCGTACTCGTTGACGATCGTCTCTTCGGGGGTGGTCGCCGCTTCGTCGACCGGTTCCGTCGTTTCGGCAACGGTGGTGATGCCGGCCGCCTTCAGAGACTGGGCGATCTCCTTCTGCCGCTTTTTCTCCTCCTCGGCTTCTTTTACCGCGTTTTCGATGGATTCAAAACGCGCGTTCAGCGCCTCGGCATATTCGTCCTTGGTGAAAAACACCAGATCGACGTAGGTGGTAAAACGCTTTTTGGTGATCTCGTTCAGCGCTTTTTCGACCTGCTCTTTTGCTTCGTCGGTCGTTTTTTCATCGGTCACGATCCACATGTTGATGGAAACGGCGGTACGCGTCGCAGTCTCGGCCACCGTTTCATCTCCCGTTTCCACGGACGTTTTGCCGCTGGTGCTGCCGCAGCCGGCGAAGATCGCCGCGACCGTAACGAGAGCGAGAAGCAATGCAAGAATTCTTTTGTTCATCAAAGTTCCTCCGGTCAGCTCGCGGAGCTGACGCTTCCTCAAATTAAACTCTTTGTTTATTATAGGACAAGCAAAGAAATATGTCAAGGTGATTTTTGCTTAAAACTGATAACATTCCGTGAACGGAATCAGTCGAGATAATCCTTGAGACGTTTCGAGCGGCTGGGATGGCGGAGCTTGCGCAGGGCTTTCGCCTCGATCTGACGGATACGCTCGCGCGTGATATTGAACTCTTTGCCGACCTCCTCCAGCGTGCGCGTCCTGCCGTCCTCCAGGCCGAATCGCAGCTTGAGAACGTGCTCCTCCCGCGGCGTCAGGGTGTGCAGCACCTCGTTGATCTGCTCCTTGAGCAGCGAATAAGAGGCCGTTTCCGCGGGGGCGGGAGAGTCGTTATCCTCGATGAAATCGCCGAGATGGCTGTCCTCCTCCTCGCCGATCGGGGTCTCGAGCGAAACGGGATCCATCGCGATCTTCATGATCTCCCGGACCTTTTCGGTGCTCATGCCCATCCGCTCCGCGATCTCGGCGGCGGTCGCCTCGTGCCCGAGCTCTTGGAGCAGCTGCCGCTGATAGCGGGAGACTTTGTGGATCGTCTCGACCATGTGCACGGGGATACGGATCGTCCGCGCCTGATCCGCGATGGCGCGCGTGATCGCCTGGCGGATCCACCACGTGGCGTATGTAGAGAACTTGTAGCCCTTCGTGTAGTCGAATTTTTCGACCGCCTTCATCAGTCCGAGGTTCCCTTCCTGGATCAGATCGAGGAAGAACATTCCCTTCCCGACGTAGCGTTTTGCGATGCTGACGACGAGACGGAGGTTAGCTTCGACCAGCTCCGTTTTGGCGTTTTCGTCCCCGTTTGCGATCCGCTCTGCCAGCTCCAGCTCGCGGTCGCTGTCGAGCAGCTTGATGCTGCCGATCTCCTTCAGATACATCCGGACGGGATCGTCGATCGCCACGCCCTCCTTCGAAAGCACGCGGTCAACGTCCTCCTTGCTTTCTCCCTTGTCGAGATCGTCGTCCATGCTGTCAAAGTCGTCCGCGTCCACGTACCCCGTGATCTCGATCCCGTTGCTCTCGAGCGTTTCGTAGAGTTTTTCCATCTGCTCGATATCGAGATCCACTTCCTCCAGCGCCTCGAGGATCTCGTTGTTCGAGAGGGAGCCTTTGGTTTTTCCTTTCTCGATCAGGGTTTTTACGTCAAATGCTTTTTCGTTTCCCATCTTTTATCCTTCCGTTTTTTCTTTTTCGTTTTTTTCGTTAAGCTTTTTATGTAATCCGGCAAAATAACCGGCCAGATCGTCCGCGGAAACCGCGCTGCTGTCGAGTTCCTTTTTCTTTTTTTCCTCGCGGAGTGCCGCGCAGTAGGCGGCGAAGACCTCGGCGCCGTTTTGGCGGAGGGAAACGCGCTTCATCTTGAGCGATTCCAGGCGGGCCGCTTCCTCGACCGTCAGCGTTTCGCCGAGAGCCGCCTCGCTGTACTGCCCGCTCTTTTCTCCTTCCAAAATCAAAGAAAAGATCTTTTTGCCGAACGCGGTGATGAAATCCTCCGGGGAAAGCAGGTCCGGGTGACGGAGGACCGTTGCCCGGTGCTCGTCGTAGAGAAGCAGCAGCCCGAGCAGCTGATCTTCGGCGGAAGCGGCGCCCGTGTTGGACACGTAGTCGGGATTAACGCGGTCGCCGATCCCGGCGATCTTCCGGCGCGCTTCCTCGCTCTCCGCTTTTTTGCGTTCCCGGCGCGCTTTGGCGATCAGGCGGTCGGTGTCCTGCTTGATCGACTCCGCGCTGACGCCGAGCTCCTCCGCGATCTCACGGGTGTAGATCTCGCGCTCGGAGACGGAATAGACTTCCGAGAGCATCCGGCAGATTTCCTCGATCGCGCGCACCCGGTCGTCGGTCTGCTTCATATCGTATTTGGCAAGGATGGAATCCAGCGAAAAACGGAATTTGGAACGGGTCTCGCCAAGCAGACGGGCAAACGCGTCCCGCCCGTGTTTCCGGAGAAACTCGTCCGGGTCCTTCGCTCCCGTCAGCTGCAGAACGGCGGTCTCCAGCCCGACGTCGCCGAGGATGCGGATCGCCTTTTGCGTAGCGCGCACCCCCGCCTCGTCGCTGTCGTAGCAGAGCGTGACTTTTTTGGTGTATTTGGTAAGCAGGCGGGCGTGATCCGGCGTCAGCGCCGTGCCCAGGGTCGCCACGGCGTTTTCAAACCCCGCCGCGTGCAGCGCGATGGTATCCATCTGCCCCTCGCAGAGGATCAGATTGTCCGCGCAGCTGTTTTTCGCGTAGCGAAGCGCGAACAGGTTTTTTCTTTTATAGAAGAGCGGCGTATCGGCGGAGTTGACGTACTTCATCTCCTTGCCGCCGTCGATCCGGCGGCCGCTGAAGGCGATCACATTGCCCGACACGTCAAGGATGGGAAACATCAGCCGGGCGCGGAAAACGTCGTAGAGCCGGCCCCGTTCGTTCTTTTTGGCAAGGAAGCAGGCAACCATCTCCTCGTCGGTATAGCCGAGATCCTTCAGGTACCCGGAAAGAGCCGTATAAGAGTCCGGCGCAAACCCGATCCCGAAGTGCTTGATAACTGCTTCGGACAGCTCACGGGAACGGGCGTACTGCCGCCCCGCCTCCCCCACCGGCCGGGAGAAAAGCACGTCGCGGAAAAAGCGCGCCGCCGCCTTGTTCATTTCGTAAAGGCGGTTTTTGTCGTAGCGGGGACGCCGCTCGTCCGTGTTGACGACCTCGATCCCCACGCGCTTTCCGAGATATTCGAGCGCTTCCACGTATTCCAGTCCCTCCGCCCGGCGCACGAGGCTGATCACGTCCCCTCCGGCTCCGCAGCCGAAGCAGTAAAAGGACTGACGCGCCACAAAGACGGTGCAGGAGGGCGTTTTTTCCGAATGGAACGGGCAAAGACAGACCATATTGGAGCCCGCCCGTTTCAGATCGGCGTACTGCGCCATCACGTCCTCGATGGGATTGCGCAGTTTGATTTCTTCAACGATTTTCGGATCTATCATACCGTTTCTTTCATCCGTTCCATACCTGCGGAACAAACAGCTTTGTAAAAAGATCGATCGCGTTGCGGTCGGTGATGCTGGACAGATAGTCGCAGACCGCGCGGGGAGCCCCTTCCTCGTCCCGGATCCGGTCGTAGGGAGAAGGCAGCAGCTCGGAATGGGAGATAAAATGATGATACAGCATTTCCAGCATCTCTTTCGCGCGGTTTTCCTCCCCTTTCGCCTTGGGGTTGAGATAAACGTTGCGGAAGAGGAAGGCGCGCAGCTCGTCCGTCGCCTGCCCGACCTCCGGCGTCATGGCGATCCGGTTCTCCCCCTCGCTCGCCTCGATCACCGACGAGACCATGGTGTTGATCCTGTCGCTGTGTCCGCGGCCGAGGGTACGCAGAAGCGGCGCGGGAATGTCGTCGAGCGAGATGATCCCGCCGCGGCACGCGTCGTCGATATCGTGGTTGATATACGCGATCCGGTCGGCGTATTTGACGATGATCCCCTCCAGCGTGGACGCGGTATCGGAGCCGGAATGGTTGAGGATGCCGTCCTTTACCTCCCAGGTGAGGTTGAGCCCTTCCCCGTCGTTTTCGATGCGCTCGACCACGCGGATGCTCTGCGCCGCGTGGGAAAAGTGCGGGTCAAAGCATTTGCGCATCACCTGTTCCCCGGCGTGCCCGAAGGGGGTATGCCCGAGATCGTGCCCGAGCGCGGCCGCCTCGGTCAGATCCTCGTTGAGCCGGAGGGCGCGGGCGATGATGCGCGCGATCTGGGTCACCTCCATCGTGTGCGTCATCCGCGTCCGGTAGAGCTCATCCTTCGGCAGGATGAAGACCTGCGTTTTGTGCATCAGCCGGCGAAAAGCGCGGGAATGGATGATCCGGTCCCGGTCGCGCTGGAACTCGGTACGGATCTCGCAGGGGGCGTAGGTTTTTTCCCGTCCGCGGGTATTTGACGTAAGAAAAGCGAAGGGAGAGAGCGTCTGTTTTTCCCGCTCCAGAAAGATATCGGCAATTTTTTCGTTCAAGGAAGCGACCGCCTTTTTTCAGATTTCCAAGTATAAGATACAAAAAAAGATTGAAAAATACTTTTTATTTTCAAAAAAAGTTTTTTCTTTTTCATTTTTGTCGGACGAAAGCGAAAAAACGGGTCGCCGCGCGTCTTCGCGGCGACCCGTTTTTAGGAGAGCTTGCGTTTTACCCGCTCCGTTCCGAGCGGTTCGGGGATGAGTTTTCCGCCGGATACCTCCGAGAGCAGAGAAAGGAGAGCGGGCGCCCCGTCCTCTCCGACGGCATAGGTCAGTACGACGCGCTCGGCAAAATCCGCTTTTTCCGGCTCGCCGCCGTGCTTTTCGATCAGGGTCCGGATCTTTTCGTACTCCCCGTAGGCAAGGGGGAGGCGGTAGCGGGCAACGGCAGAATACGCCGCTCTTCCCGCCGCGGCAAGCGCGTCCCGCGCCGCCGCGGAATAGGCGCGGACCAGCCCCGGCGCGCCGAGCAGGATCCCGCCGAAGTAGCGGGTCACCGTCACGCAGACGTTGCAAAGCCCGTTTTGCCGGATCAGATTGAGGATCGGAACGCCCGCCGTGCCAGAGGGCTCCCCGTCGTCGGATTGGCGCGTCCTTTGCCCGAACGCGGCGGAATAGGCGAAGCAGACGTGGCGTGCGTCCCGGTGCCGCTCGCGCACCGAGGCGATCAGAGCCGCGGCGTCCTCCTCCGTCTCGCAGGGGAACGCGTTGGCGATAAACTCCGACTTTTTCTCCGTCAGGACAGTCTCCGCCGGAGACCATACCGTAAAAAGGACAGGATCAGCCACGTCCGTCTCCGATCCGATAGCGGGAAAACATCCCCGCCGTCTTTTCATCCGCGTAGAGGGAAACCGCGATCCCGTTGTCGTCCGCTTCCGCGCTTTCCACGGTGCAAACGCGGTAGAGACGATTAAGATCCGACATCGCCGAATGCGGAAAATAGAGCGTGATCTTCCGGCTGCCGAGGCGGGAAACCTCCTGCAGCTTTTCGGCGAGCAGATCGAGGTTTTCCCCCGTCAAAGCGGAAACGGCAACGTAAAACAGCCCCTTCTGCGGATCGTCCTCCGGGAGGTAGGGTTTCTCCGCCCGGTCGATCTTGTTGAAAACGTAAAGCCGCGGCCGGCCCGGCTCGCAAAGCTCGGCGAGAAGCTCTTCCGTGACCGCCGTCTGGGACGGGGCATCCGGATCGGACGCGTCGATCACCGCGACGACGAAATCGGCGCAGCGGACCTCCTCCAGCGTGGAGCGGAAGGCGGAGATCAGCTGGTGCGGGAGAGCGCGGATAAAACCGACCGTATCCGTGAGCAGCATTTCCCTCCCGTCCGGCAAAACGAACTTCCGGGTCGTGGGGTCAAGCGTGGCAAAGAGCTTGTCCTCCGCCAGGATCCCCGCGCCGCAGAGGGCGTTCATCAGCGTCGATTTGCCGGCGTTCGTGTATCCGGCGATCGCCGCCTTCGGGATCCCGCTTTTTTCGCGCGCCGCGCGGACGACGGCGCGGTTTTTTTCCACCGCGGCAAGCTCCTCGCGGAGCGCCTGCATCCTTCTGTGGATATGCCGCTTGTCCGACTCCAGCTTGGACTCGCCGGGACCGCGGCTGCCGATCCGCCCCTCCTGGCGGGAGAGATCCTTGCCCTTGCCGATCAGGCGGGGCGCGGTATACTGGAGCTGCGCCAGCTCGACCTGGAGCTTTCCTTCCTTTGTGCGGGCGCGACCGGCAAAGATGTCCAAAATCAGCATACTCCGGTCGATCACGTCGGGCCCGTCGAGCGCTTCCTCGATGTTGCGGATCTGCGACGGGGTCAGCTCTCCGTCAAAGACGACGAGCCCGATCCCGTTGTTTTCGCACGCCTCCTTCAGCTCGGCGAGCTTCCCTTTCCCGATCCGGGTGCGGGCGTTCGCCGCATCTTCCGACTGCGTGATCACGGCAAAGCACTCCGCGCCCGCGGTGTCGATCAGACGGGCAAGCTCCTCGATCGAAGCGGCCGTATCCTCGCGCGGCGTCTCCACGCCGACGGCGATGGCGCGGACCGGCGCCCTGTCTTCCTGTCGTTCCGTTATCTGATTCATAATATCCTTTCGGCAAGAAAGAGCAGGTGAAAAACACCTGCTCTTTCCGGATCGTTTTGTTTATTTTCCAAGACGCTTGTTGAACTTGTCAACACGTCCGCCCGCATCGACAAACTTCTGTTTGCCGGTGAAAAACGGATGGCACTTGGAACAAATATCGACCTTCATGTCGCCCTTGGTGGACTTGGTAACGAACGTCTCGCCGCAAGCGCAGGTAACTTTTGCCTCTTTATATTCGGGATGGATACCGTTCTTCATGATCTGCACACCTTTCTTTTTCACAATTCCACGCTATTATAGCACGGTGTGTTCCGTTTTGCAAGAGTTTTTTTGATTTTTTTGAAAAGGATCCGGAAAAAGTCAGTTCTCGGTCTTCTCCAGCCCGTTCGTGACCGCGCGGATCCCGGCTGCAAGACCCGCGATCGACTGGATCTCCGAGGGGATGATGATCTTGTTCGCCTTTCCGTCTGCCGCGGCGATGAACGCTTCCAGGCTCTTGATCGCGATCACGCCCTCGCCGGGATTGGCCTGATTGATCATCTGGATCCCTTCCGCCGTCGCGCGCTGCACGTTGAGAATAGCGGCGGCCTCGCCCTCCGCCTCGCGGATCTTGGCTTCCTTTGCCGCTTCCGCCCGGAGGATCGCGGACTGCTTTTGTGCCTCCGCCTCGAGGATCATCGACTGTTTTCTCCCCTCCGCGACGAGGATGGCGGAGTTGCGTTCGCCCTCCGCGCGCAAAATCGATTCGCGCCGTTCCCGCTCCGCTTTCATCTGTTTTTCCATCGCGTCCTGGATCTCTTTCGGCGGCATGATATTCTTCAGCTCCACGCGGTTAACCTTGATCCCCCACGCGTCGGTCGCCTCGTCGAGAATGGCGCGCATCTTCGTGTTGATGATATCGCGGCTGGTGAGCGTGCTGTCCAGCTCCAGCTCGCCGATGATGTTCCGGAGCGTGGTCGCGGTCAGGTTCTCGATCGCGGACATCGGGGTCGCCACCCCGTAGGCGAACAGCTTGCAGTCGGTGATCTGATAGAACACGACGGTGTCGATCTGCATCCGTACGTTATCCTTCGTGATCACGGGCTGAGGCGGAAAGTCGACGACCTGCTCCATCAGATTGACCTTTTTGGCCACCTTTTCGATAAACGGGATCTTGAAGTGCACACCCGTCTTCCAGGTGGTGCTGTACGCGCCGAGCCGCTCGATCACATACGCTCTCGCCTGCGGCTCGATCTGGATGTTTGCGATAATGATAAGGAAGAAAACAACGATCAACGCTCCGATTACATATTCCATACAATATCTCCTTTCTTATTTGCCGGACTATCGTTCAATTCCTCAGGAATCGGTTTCCGCTTTTTTGCAGATCAGCTTGACGCCGCGGATCTCTTCGATCACCACGACGGTCCCCGCGGGGATCTCCGAGCCGTCGGAGGAGCGGGCGCTCCACCGGGCTCCGTCGACCTTGACGCCTCCCCGTTCGTTCAGATTATCGATCGCCTCCGTAACGAGAGCCGTTTTTCCGATCAGAGCGTCCGAGTTTGTGGCGACCACCTTGTTTTTGAAAAACTTTTCCCGGAAAACGATCCGCAGAAGGATCCCGAGACTCGGCAAAAGAAAGCCGAGCAGCTGGAGCCAAAGCGGAAAACCGAGCATGGAAAAGACCATGGCGAGGATCGCGCCGGGAATGAACCAGATCGCGACCAGCGCGGTCGTGACCGCCTCCCCGATGATAAAGATAACGAGCAGCGCCGCCCAAACGTATGTCATGATTTTTCTCCTTGTATGATATATTTGCCGATCACGTCCGAAATCCTGATCGTGTCGGGGTATTCGCGCAGCGTCACGAGCTGCGGCTTTACCGCTCCGCTTTCCAGATCGCGGCGGAAGACCCCGTCGTTTTTCATGATCTTATATTCAAAACGGTAAACCGACTCGGTACATTTGACCCCCTCCTCGTCGGTACGTTCCTCGGAGGAAACCAGGGTAAGCAGAATATCGTATACCCGCTGCTGCGTGATCCTCGCGGGGATCTTCAGTGCGGCGGCGCATTCTTCCGTATAGCAGGCGCGGAGTGCGGCCGCGTCCCCCGTTTTGAGGGCGCCGAAGTACGTCTCAAAGAACACGTAAAGGGGGGTATCCTCATAGACCTCGTCGTCAAGCGGAGCGGAAAGCGCTCCGACAGAGACCCAAACGCGCCGGTCCTGGCGCATATACTCTTCGTCTTCCGTAATATCGGCGTCGTAATCCGGCGTTTCGAAGACAAGAAAAGAGATTTCTTCCTCCGGCTCGGCGCGCTTTACGAGAACGGAGACAAGTTTAAGAACGCCCGCGAGCAGGACCAGAATGAGAAAACAGGCGAGCAGTCCGAGCAGAAACTTGATCAAAAGCTGTTTCTTTTTGTTTTGCGTAGCGCCGCCTCCCTTCTCCTTCTGCCAAAAAAAGGCGCTTGAAAGTTTGACATTTTTATTATATAATATCTCTGCGCAAAAATCAACTCCATTTTTCCCAACCTTCTTCTTGACTTTCCGCGCCGTTTCATATATAATAGTAAAAGTCTCTGCAAGGAGGAAACGCATGAAATTCAAAAACCAGCTGTGCCCTGCCGCACAGCCCAAAGTCATCGACAATCTTTATCATCTCGTCAAGAGCGGAGCCGAAGCCTTCGGCGATAGAGTTCTGTACTACTATGAGCGCGGCGGCGAGGAAAAGCAATTTACTTATCGCGATCTTTTTGCTCACGTCAACGCCCTCGGCACCGCCCTTTCCGATATCGGACTCTTTGGAAAGACCGTTGCCATCACGGGCGATACCTGCCCCGAATACATCGCTTCCTATCTCGCGGTGGTGAACGGCGGCGGCGTTATCGTTCCGCTCCCCAAGGAGCTTGAGATCGCCAACTTCGCGGATTTTGTCCGGATCTCCGGCGCGGAAGGGATCATCTTCACCGGCTCCATGAACCGGAACATTCTGGAAAACAAGGCGCTCTTCCCCGGCGTTACCAGTTACATCGCCGTTGAGCCGGAGGAAGGGAGCGAGTGCCTCCCCTACGCTTCGCTGATCGAACGCGGCGAGCAGATGCTGGCGCAAGGCTCCACCGTTTTCACCGAGCATCCGATCGATATGGAAAAGATGTGCGCGATCATCTTCACGTCCGGCACGACCGGCTCAAGCAAGGGCGTGATGCTCTCCCAGCGCAATCTGACGGCGGCGACCAATTCCTCCTGCCAGTCGATGTCCTACGACTATACCAACACCTTTATTTCTTTTCTCCCCCCTTATCACACTTATGAAATGACCTGCGGCCAGTTCGCGATCATGAATCTCGGCGCGTCCATCAAAATCAATTCTTCTCTCAAACGCACGATCAAGGATATGGCCTCCTTCAAGCCGAACGCCCTGATGCTCGTCCCCCTCTTTGTCGAGACCATGCACAAAAAGATCTGGGACGAGATCGACAAACGCGGGATGCGCGCCAAGGTCAAAGCGGCGATGAAGCTCTCCGACGCGCTCCTTGCCGTCGGGGTCGACAAGCGCGATCAGTTCTTCGGCAAGATCACGTCTTCTTTCGGCGGAAATCTGAAGAGCATCGTGTGCGGCGGCGCGGCCGTCAACCCCCAAATCATCAAGGATTTCCACAGCTTCGGCATTCTGATCATAGAGGGATACGGGATCACCGAGTGTTCCCCTCTGGTCGCCGTCAACCGTCCGGACGCGATCCGTCTCCGCAGCGTGGGCACCCCCGTCGAGCATTGCCAGGTCAGGATCGATTATGATGAAAACGGCGATACCGGCGAGATCCTCGTCAAGGGCGACAACGTGATGATGGGTTACTTTGACAACCCGCAGGCGACCGCCGAGGTCTTTACCGAGGACGGATATTTCCGCACCGGCGACATCGGCTATATGGACAAGGACGGCTATATCTTCATCACCGGCCGCAAAAAGAACGTTATCATCCTCTCAAACGGGAAAAACGTCTTTCCCGAGGAGCTTGAGGAATATCTTTACACGATCCCCGAGATCCTGGAGGCCGTTGTGATCGGTCGGAAGGACAAAAACGGCGAGCCGCGCATCACGGCTATCTGCGTCCCCGACATGACAAAGCTGGAGGGCGTTCCCGCCGAAGAGATCGAGGAACGGATCCGTTCCAAGGTCACGGCGATCAATAAGCGTCTGCCCCTCTTTAAACAAATCGCCGTAACGGAGATCCGTTACGATGAATTTGAAAAAACCGCCTCTCGGAAAATCAAACGTTTCAAAGTCGTATGATCTTCCCGAAATAATTGATTGAAACTTTTGGAGGAAAACATGTTTGAAAAAGTAAAAGAAATCCTGGTAAACGAGCTTCGGATCGACGAAGCGAAAATCACGCGCGAGGCGACGCTGGCAAACGACCTCGGCGTCAATTCTCTGGAGCTCGCGGAGCTCGTTCTGGTCGTGGAGGAACAGCTCGACGTTGAGATCAACGAAGACGATCTCCACAAATTCATCACGGTCGGCGACGTGGCCGACTATCTCGAGGCGCTCAAAAAATAACCTCCTGCCGGCGATCGGCATATCATTCGATACGGATGGAAGAACATGAAAGACTTCAAACCAAACCGTAAGCTTCTGCTCGCTTCAATCGATACTCTCATCTATATTTTTGTAGCGTCCGTTTTTTTCATTCTTTCCACCATCTCTGATTCCGCCTCGCCGAAACCGCTGAGGGACTATCTGATTTCCTGCGCCGTCTTTTGTATCTGCATCTTCGCGATGCGCCTCGCGCTGCGCGTCTATTCCAACGTCTGGCGCTACGCAAACGCGTACGCGTACCTTCAGATCGTTGTCTCCGACGGGCTGGCTGCATTCATAGGGCTTATCCTCACGTATTTCCCCTTTGAGTATCGGTTCCATCTCGGCGTCTGGCAGAGTTTTTCCATCGTGGCGCTCACCAATATCCTGACGCTTGCCTCCCGATTCTGCTATCAGCATCTTTATAACCGGTACAACGTCAACAGCGCGGTCTCCAACAAGATCAACGTAGCCATCATCGGCGCGGGAACGGTCGGCTTTTCTCTTGCCAACGAGCTGCTATTCAGCTCCGCTTCCCACTACCGTCCCCTCTGTTTCATCGATTCGAACAAGGAAAAAGCCGGAAACAAGATCCTCAATCTCCCCGTTTACGCGCCGGACGAGAATATTCTGGAGCGGCTGAAAAATCTTCCCGTCCAGGAGATCGTGATCGCGATCCCCTCCTTAAACAGCGAAGAGATCCGGAGATTTTACGATTTCTACTCCGCGACGGGCTGCAAGATCAAGATGTACGATTTCCCGATGAGCGAAGCCGTTTCCGGGAAACGCGTGCTGCGCGAGGTCAGGATCGAAGACCTTCTCTTCCGCGACGCGGTGGATATGAGCGAAGCCGAGAGAATCAAGGACTATTACGCCAACAAGCGCGTCCTCGTGACGGGCGGCGGCGGCTCGATCGGCAGCGAGCTCTGCCGCCAGATCGCCGCGGCCTCCCCTTCCCGTCTGATCATTTACGATATTTACGAAAACAACGCGTACGACATCCAGCAGGAGCTTCTCATCAAACACGGAAAGCACTTCCCGCTCTCCGTGGAGATCGGCTCCGTGCGGGATACCGAACGTCTGGAGGCCGTCTTTGCCGCTTATCGGCCGGAGATCGTCCTCCACGCCGCCGCGCATAAACACGTACCGCTGATGGAGCACTCCAACACGGAAGCGATCAAAAACAACGTGTTCGGCACGCTTAACACCGCCGATCTCGCGGAAAAATACGGCGCGGAAAAGTTCATCCTGATCTCTACCGACAAAGCGGTCAACCCGACCAATATCATGGGCGCGACCAAGCGGATGTGCGAGATCATCGTGCAGTGCCGTACCGACAGCAAAACCTCTTTTTCCGCCGTTCGGTTCGGCAACGTCCTCGGCTCCAACGGCTCCGTTATCCCGCTTTTCAAAAAGCAGATCGCAAGCGGCGGTCCTGTCACGATCACCGACAAACGCATCACCCGCTTCTTCATGACGATACCGGAAGCGTCCCAGCTGGTCCTGCAGGCCGGCGCCCTGGCAAAACGGGGCGAGCTCTTTGTCCTTGATATGGGAAAACCCGTGAGGATCCTTGATCTTGCCGAAAACATCATCCGCCTCTCGGGGCTTGTGCCCTATCAGGACATTGAGATCGTCGAAACCGGTCTCCGCCCGGGAGAAAAGCTTTACGAAGAACTCCTGATCAAGAGCGAAACGCTTGATAAGACGGAAAACGATCTGATCTTTATTGAAAAAGACAAGCCCTTTTCCCGCAAGGAGGTCGAGGACCGTCTCAACATCCTGCGCAGCGCTCTGGAACAGTCTTCTTCCTTCTCCGACTCGGAGATCATCAAAAAAGCGCTCAAGAGCGTTATTCCCACTTATCACGATCCGGATGAAGTCAATCAGCAAATTCAAACCGTTTGACCAAGCGATCAAAACCGCATCCCTGTCCCGGGCAGCCGCTCACGCGCGGCTGCCTTTTTTTCTCCTCGGCAAAATCCGCAAAAAAAGACAAGTTACTTTGGCAGAATACGCTATTGCTCCTTCTCCTTTTTTGTGGTAAAATAAGCAAAAAGGAGGTCTTTATGGAGAATTATTATTTGCTTCCCGATTTTGAAAGCCGCTCTGTCAGCGCGGAAAACTTCACGGGAGAAAAGGGCCGCGCCGCCATGGCAACGGAGGGGACCGGTGCGCTCGCCGCGCGCGAGCTCGGTCAGGGATGGAAGGTCTCCCCCTCGATCCGTATCGCGCCGGAGAGCGTCTTTACCCTGGCGGATATTCAGGGAGAAGGCGAGATCGTCCATATCTGGATGACCGACACGGCAAAACGCAACCGCCGCCTGATCCTGCGCATCTACTGGGACGGCTGTGAATACCCTTCCGTGGAGGTTCCCGCCTGCGACTTTTTTGCCTGCGCCAACTATCAGGATCCCTCCCTGCTCAACTCCGCGATGGTCGCCGTCAACCCGAAGCGGGCGTTCAACTGCTACTGGACGATGCCCTTCTCCCGCGGGTTCCGCATCACAATGGAAAACCAGTCCACGGAAGACGTGATCCTGTATTACCAGATCGATTACCGTCTCTGCAAGATCCCGGAAAACGCCTGCCGCTTCGGCGCGCAGTTCCGGCGCACCAATCCACTCCCTTACAAGGAGCCTTATACCATTCTCGACGGGCTGTCCGGCCGCGGCGCCTACGTCGGCACCTATCTCTACTGGGGCGTGAATAACAACGGCTGGTGGGGAGAGGGCGAGATCAAGTTCTATCTTGACGGAGACAAGGAATACCCCACGATCTGCGGCACCGGCACGGAAGACTATTTCTGCGGCGGGTGGAACTTTGATATCGACCATCATTACACCCCCTTCTCCGCTCTCTATACCGGTATGTGGATCGCGCCGACGGACGACACCTACCGCGCCCAGCGCCGCTTCTCCCTTTACCGCTGGCACGTAAAGGATCCCGTCGCGTTCCGCGAAAACATCCGCGTGACCATCCAGGCGCTCGGCTGGCGGAGCGATAAACGCTACCTCCCGCTGCAGGACGACATCTCCTCCGTTGCGTATTTCTATACCGAAACGCCCGCCGACGTCCGCGGCACGCTGCCGGACGCAAACGGTCTTGAGATCTGCTGAAAAATACGAAAAAGAAAAAACCGGATCATCCGGTTTTTTCTTTTTCGCTTATCTGACCGCGGTCAGGCGGATACAGTCAAAGCCAACGTAATAATTGCTTGCCGAAGCGTTCTTGCCGACAAGGCGGATCCGAAGTTGATTCGGTCCCGCCTTGAGGTGCAGCGTCCCGAGGTCAAGCGAGGAACGCGTTACGGACGGGGCATACCCGTCGAACTCTCCGCCGACGGCCTTACCGTTAAGGAGGAAGGAGATCTTCCCGTAATCTCCGGCCTTGGTCAGGAAGGCGGTCGCCTGATAATCCCCTTCCGCCTCCACGCTGAAATAGAGCGTCAGAGTGGAGCCCTGCGCACCGCCGGCCCAGAAAAGCTGGCTCCCGCCGCTCCACGCAGAGCCCCAGGTCGTCATCGCCTGCGCGCGCACACTCCCCGCGCTGACCGACGCGGCGTTTTTCAGCTTATCTTCGCCCTCGATAAGATACTGCGTACGCCCGGAGAGGACCTGCGCGGTATTCTCACGGTAAACGTCCGTATAGCGGGAGAGATCCACCTTCCCGATCCCTTCGTACTCCGCTTCCGGGATCAGCAGAAGGAAATCAAGGCCGAAGTTCCACGCGCTGGAACGGGCGTTTTTTCCTGTGGAGACAAGCGCGATCCGATCGGCGTAATTCCCCTTCAAAGCGACCGTGCCGAGTTCAACGAGCCCCTCGGCACACACGGAGGAAGCGTAAAGATCGAGCTCGCCGCCGAGCGCGGTCCCGTTGACCTCGCAGCGCACCTTGCCGTAATCCGGCGCCGAGGTAAAGGAGGCGAGCAGAACAAAGCGCCCCTCCCGCTCCGCCGGCAGGATCCACTCAAAGCGGTCTCCGACCCGGACCCCCTTGCCGAAGAGCTGGGCGTACCCGCTCCACGAGATCCCGAACCCGGTCATCTGCTGCTCCGCGGCGCTGCCGGCGCCGGAGGCGGAAACCGGATAGAGATGCTCCCCTTCCGTGAAGGCGGAAGCGTACGCCGAGGGATCCGCCCGGAAGCGAGAGAGCGTTTCCTCCGGGGAAAGCGCTTCCGTTACAACCTCCCCTTCTCCCGATAGATAGAAGTAGGAGGTGTAGCCGCAGCGGACGTATTCGTCGCCGTAATACTTTTCAAGGCACCCGTCAAAGCTCTCGGAAAAGGGTACGCTGTCCGTGACGAGCAGGCGCAGAAGCGAACGGTTGCCGGCGTAGTTGGAGCGCCCGGTGCAATAGCCCTGCGCGTGATACGGTCGGGTAAAGAGGAGCGGCGAGCACCACGCGTACCCGAAAAAGTCCTCCGTCCCCGTTCCGAACCAGGAGGGGAACGCCTCCCCGTCCACAAAGAACTTTTCGTCTCCCTCGCCCCACCAAACGTGCGTGACGGCGGGATCGGTCCCGTCCTTTAACTGCGAGACGTGGAGGGCGAGCCCGACAAAGCGCCCCTCGCCTTTCACAAGAAGAAAACGGTGATCGGGACGGCGGTTCCTGTCCTCCACATACGCGCCGCCGGAATACAGCGCGTGAAAATAGAGTCCCCTTCCCCCCGGCACGGTGTTCTCCGAAACGGAAACGGCGAGAGAGAGCGCGACGGCGCGATCGAGACACGAGGAGATCTCGATCTCCGCTCCGGCGCGATACGGCATATAGTAATAACAGTACAGCGTCCTGTCCTCCCGGACGCCGAGAAATAAGGTGCTCGCTTTGTCAAAACCGTATCCGGAGCCGAAAAAGTCGCCGAGCGGCGCGTCGACGGACGGCTCTTCTTCCCCGTCCCAACGGATCCGGAGGCGGAGGGCCTTCAGCGTTTCCACCGCGTCCCAGACCGTTTCCGGCGCGCCTACCGCCGTATCGGGCAGACGGACAAGGATCGCCGAGACAGCACCCCGTCCGGTCAGCGTCTTCCGTACCGGAGCGTTTTTCGTTACGGTGAAACTCTCAAACGGCGCGTCATCGGCGCCCGCCGCGCCAGCGTTCCCGCACGCGGCAAGCTGCCCGCATACCTCGCGCAGCGCCGCCTTCCCCTCCTCGGAAAGAGCGGCCGTCATGCTTTCCACGCTGTCGCCCTTCTTGAGGGTCGTATAATGGATCTGATAGTACTTTCCCCACTCTCCGTACGCCACGACGCGGCAGGAAACGTTATAGGTGATGGGCAGATAACAGTCGCTGCCCTCGGACGCCTGATAGATCAGCTCGGGGTAAACGAACGGCTCCTTCTTTCCGGAAAAATACGACTGGAACGGAAGATCGAAGGTCGGCGTTTCCGCGCCGTCAAGATAGATCTTTACCCGTCCCGTTCCGGGCGTGGCGGACCAGATCCGGCTGATATATCCCGGTCCCTTCATCTCGGCGAGCAAATAGCCGCCGTCGGCGGTCTTTTTGATATACTGCGAGCCGTCTCCGTTTGCGTCCCATTTGGTATAAACGCCGTTTTTGACGGCGGAATCCCGGCTGTAGGAGGAAAACTCCGCGCTCCGCTCGCCCGTATACCCTTCCGCGAGAAATCGCGGATCGGTCAAGCGGCGCACGATGTCGGCATAGGAATAAAAAACGGGGCCCGGCTCTTCGGGGATCTCGGGCGCCGTCGTTTCCCTTTCTGTTGCGGCGACGGGAGTTTCGCTTTCCGCGGGCTGCGGCGCGCGCGTACAGGAAGAAACAAGCAGCGCCGCCGCCAAAAAGAGCGAAACGAGCGGCAGAGAGAGCAAAATCGGTTTCTTTTTCATCCTTCTTTCTCCTTCTTTGTTTCATTGTACCGTCTTTTCTTCGGTTTGACAATCCCCTTTTTGCCGGACTGGTTTATCTTTTTTACTCCGGACAAAGCGTTTCTCCTTGATTTTCCCGCCTTCCGGTGCTATACTGGAAAGTCCTATGGTGAAATGTCAAGAGGGTAAGCAAAAGAATTTTCAATAAAAATCGTAAAAAAACGCTAAGAAAGCAGGAAAGAAGGCACAGTTTAAAAAGCCCTGCCCGTCAGAATTT